>JACDGC010000122.1 GCA_013815535.1 Ktedonobacterales bacterium | reverse complement strand
CCCCAGACCAGAGCGTCAGCCACGAATCCGCCTCGATATCCAGCGCGGCCCCCAGGTGGGTGGGACCCAAGCGCCGCGCGAGGGGGCCATCGAGCCAATCCAATGCGGTCCCGGCCACCAGCACCGCGCCACAACCGAGCCACCCCGCCAGACCCAGGCGATCGTGCACACCGCTGGCCACCAGACCAGCAAGGAGCGAACCAGCGGCTGCGCGCCCCAGCGTCAGCCAATCAGCCAACGACGACGCTTCTTGACCGCTGCGCCGCCGGATGAACGCAATGAACGCTCCTTGAGCAAGCCACGCCGCCAGAAAGCCAATGGTGAAGCGTCCCACCGCTTCATGCGCGTACCCCCAACCAACCGCTAGTGTCCCCAGCAGCAAGAACACGCCCCCCGTCCCCCACTGGGCCACCCAAATCGCCCGCAAGCGCCCCGCAGGGGGCGCCAGAGGATGTAGCGCGGTCGCGCCTCGGTCACGTGGCGAAAGCATCGTTGCGTCTCCTTCCTTGCCTGTCTGGGAGATCGAACGAGCGCAGTGCCCACAAGGTGACAAAATAGAAGAGCGACCAGCATTGCCGCTGATCGCTCCTGAGGTGCGCGTTTGCCCCTTGCCCACCCTCGCCAACGCTTTGAAGCCTCATCACCCAGTAGTAAAATGTGAGCAGTGCTCAATACCCTTGTCACAATGCTGGGCATAACCGTGCAGATTGCATCGCCGCCCCGGCAATGAGCCACCAATGCGGTGGTTAGGATGTCACTAAGGCAGGTACCGCCTGGTGATCGCCGACCTCGCGCTGTTGGTTACCAACGCGCCATTACTCCACCAAATCGGTCGTCCAGTTGGTTGACTGGATGGCTGTGTCCAACTCGCGCCGTGCCTGAGCGAGTTCGCTGATGCGACGCCGTAGCGCTGCCACATCCACCGTCGCCATCTTGCGGATCTCCGAGCGACCATAGCGCTCGATGCGGTTCGCGGCGGTGTCGGCGAGAGTATCGACGATGCTGATTTCCTGGTCCAGCACGTCACGACGAGCCAGCGCATCCGTCAGGGAAACGCCGTCGGTCATCGCCGTCCCAATGTTCGTCCGATTGATCTGCTGGATCAACCGCACCAACTGGGCCAGCAACTCGGCCAACTGGGTGAGCAAGGCCTGCGGGTCCTCGGGGGGCTGCTCGCCTTCCTGCACCAATGCGCTCTGGCGCAACCGCGACTGCATCTGATTGGTGCGCTTCTGCACATCGGCCCGCACGACCAAAGCCTCTGCCAACTTCATTTTGCTCACCTCGCTTTCCCCTGTGATTAAATCGCAATGTGTTTGCGATTCGTCAAGTATGCGGGGAGTATATGATCCGGCTTGGCTGTTTGTCAAGACGGGGATGTGCTATGCGAAAAGAAGCTGGCAGGTGCTCAAGTATTTCGCTGCGTGCCAAATTGCTTGTCCCATTTCGCGTAATAGCCGGGAATTATACAAAGAGGAGGGTGAAGATGATCGCAAGCTATCATGCTGTTGCCATTGCCGATGTCAGGAAGGGATCGCGTGGCTGAAGCTACTGAGGAGGCGCAGATCATCGCGGCGGCGCAACGTGACCCGCAGGCGTTCGACGCGCTCTATGCTCGTTA
The DNA here is from genome assembly GCA_013815535.1 of Ktedonobacterales bacterium. Lineage (GTDB taxonomy): Bacteria > Chloroflexota > Ktedonobacteria > Ktedonobacterales > JACDGC01 > JACDGC01. The sequence continues at coordinate 7,012 of JACDGC010000122.1, read as the reverse complement.
TGTGCGACGCATCTATCGCTATGCCTTGGCGCAGCTGCACGACGCTGATGAAGCTGCCGACGCGACGCAGCAGACGTTTTTGCGGGCGTGGCAGTCGCTGAAACGGTACCGGGCCGATTACACGTTCGCGGCGTGGCTGTTTGGCATCGCGCGTCATGTCATCAGCGGCCTGCGTTCTGGGCGACCTGCGACCGTTTCATGGGAAAACGTCCCTGAGGATGCACAGCCCCTGGCACGCACGGGCAACCCCGAAGCGGTGGCGCTGCTGCGTGAGTCGCACACCCACATGCAACAGTTGTTGCGGCGTCTGTCGTCTGAGAAGCAGGAATTGCTGGCGCTCTACCGGGATGACGATCTCACCGTGGCTGAGATCGCCGTGATTTTGGGCAAAAACCCCGAAACCGTCCGCAAGCAGATCGCTCGCACGCTGAAAACCCTGAGGGAGCACTATCATGCCGCCAACACATAACCGGTATCAGCGCTACGCTGAGCGCCTGGGTGAACCCGTGACGGACGATCTCAAAGACTTTGTGGATGGCTTAGATGCTCCTTATCTTGCCGCGCCCCTGCCAGAGACTCTGCGACATTTCACACCTTCCGCCCATAGTACCGATGAGGAGTTGCTTGCTATGTCGTTGCCTCCCCCAGAGTCCACCCCTGTTGTCACGCGCCACATACCCCCGCATGATGGTGACCGTTCACCCCGTAGCCGTGTTTCGTTTGGCCTCGTCGCTGCAATCGTGTTTGTCGTCGTTGTGGTTAGCATTTTCGCCACCAAGCAGGTCTTCGCGCCGCAGACAGCACAGAGGCCGCAAACTACCAGCTCGCCTACGGCTTCCCCCATTCCCACCGCTACCCCACAGCCGCCCGCCACGAAAGTGTATGTACGTTGTCTGACCATTTCCCTGCAAGAGCCGACTTCGCCAGCGACCAACTGTGATGCTGTACCGCCGACCAAGAGCGTTCCGATCAATTCGCTGGTCAATCTTCTCTATTGCTATACCGCGGACATCCCATTGCCGAGTGCGATTGCCGCAAAAGTGACCTACCCCGATGGGAAAAGTAGCATTGCCTCTGGTGGCTTGCTCGTGGGGCAGCCTCCCTGTGACGGCAGCGGGACGCATGTCGATCAAACTGGCCAGTACACGGTGCAGATCTATTGGAATCCGGCGACGAACCTGAAGCAACCCATCCGGCAACCTATCGATCCAGTGAAAGACCACACCTGGCAGTTGCAGATTACTGAGCTATTCACGGTGATCTAGGCTTGGGGCGGATGCCTGAATGATAGCTAGGCTGTCTGGCTACCAAAAAGCCGCCCCTATTTGCAATAGGGGCGGCTATGTCATTGGCGCTGTCGGCTCAGCCGAGCAGCGCGTCGATGACCTGGGGGAAATCAGCTACGACCGCCGCGAGATCCGCCGCCGAACGACTGCCGCCTTGGGCTGACTCCGGACGCCCGCCGCCCTTGCCCCCCAGGCGCTCCGCCACGCGCTGGGCCAGTTTGCCCGCGTGCAGGCCGTGGCGCGTCAGATCGGGGCTGACCGTCACGATGAAGGTCGTCCCGCCCTCCGCCGTTGCCGAAGCCAGCAGGACCACCGCTTGGCCGAGGCGCTCGCGGATACGGTCGCTCATCTCGCGAAGCGCCTCCACGTCCAGCTCCGTCACGGACGCTGCTACCACCGAATGTCCCCGCACGCGGGTCGCGGTTTGGGCCAGCCGGTCGGCTTCGGCGCTCATACCCACCCGGCGCATCGCCGCCAGTTCCTGTCGGGCGGCGGTCAGGTCCGCTTCGAGCTGGGCCACGCGCGTTGCCACTTGGTCGGGATGGGTCTGCAGGTGCGACGCCAAATCGTCCACGAGGCGCTTCCGGCTCATCAGATATGTCTCGGCGGCCTGTCCCGTAAGTGCTTCGATTCGGCGTATCCCGGCGGCTGTACTCACCTCCTGCGTCGTCACGTACACGCCGATTTGGCCCGTCGCCGCCACGTGGGTACCCCCGCACAGTTCCTTGCTGCGGCCCATCGTCACGACGCGGACCGGGTCGGGATACTTCTCCCCGAACAGGGCCATCGCGCCGGACTGGCGCGCCTCGTCGAGGGGGGTAAGCTTCGTTGCCACGCTCAGGTTGCTGCGAATCCAGCCGTTCACCGCCGCGTCGATCCCCGCTAACTGGTCGTCGGTCAGCGGGCGCGGGTGATTGAAATCGAACCGGAGGCGGTTGGGTTCCACCAGGCTGCCCTGTTGCACGACTGACTCGCCCAGCATATCCTTGAGGGCGCGGTGCAGCAGATGGGTCGCGCTGTGGTTGCGGCGTGTCGCGTCGCGGCGCGTTTCGTCCACCTGGGCGGTAAGTGCGCTCCCCACTTTCAGATAGCCCTCGGTCATCTGGCCCAGATGCACGATGAGGCCGCTCACTGGGCGCTGAGTGTCCAGCACTTGAAACGTCCCCGTTGGGCTGGTCAGCACGCCGTGGTCGCCCACCTGGCCGCCGCTCTCCGCGTAAAACGGCGTCTCGGCCAGCACCACTGCCATCAGCGGCGCTTCGGTCGGCTCCAGGGGTGCCAGCGCTGTTTGCGGGGCCGCCAGCATCTCCTGCGGCTGGCCCTCGGCGACTAACCCGACGACGTGGCTTTGTCCCTGCGTCGTCGGGTACCCCGTGAACGTCGTTGGCGGGAGCGTCGCCTTCATGTGTTTCCATAGTTCATCCTCTCGCTCGGCTGCGAGCGTCGTTTTCTGTTTGCTCAATTGACGCTGGCGTTCCGCGGCCACTTTGAAGCCCGCCTGATCCACGGTCATGCCGTGTTCTTGGGCGACTTCCAGTGTAAGTTCCAGGGGAAAGCCATGCGTGTCATACAAGGTAAAAGCGTCTTCGCCCGCCAATTCAGTCTGGCCGGTGCGTTCCAATTCACTCAATTTTTCGCCAAGGAGATGCAGACCAGCCGCGAGCGTCTGCCCAAACTTGCGCTCCTCCAGCGTCAGCACATCCACGATGCGGTCGCGGTGGTCGCGCAACTCGGGATATTGCCCCGCCATCAGTTCAATGACGGTGTCGGCGGCCTCGCCCAAGAAGGGGCGGTCCAGCCCCAGCAACTTGCCATGGCGCACCGCGCGCCGCAGCACACGCCGAAAGATGTAGCCGCGCCCCTCGTTGCTGGGCAGCACGCCATCCCCCGCGAGGAAGACGAGCGAGCGGCCATGGTCGGCGATGACGCGCAGGCTGGTGTCGGACTGAGGGTTCGTGCCATATTTCACGCCCGCAATCTGAGCGAAGCGCGTGATGATGGGCATGAAAAGGTCCGTCTCAAAGACGGTGTCTTTGTTTTGCAGCACCAGCGTCAGGCGTTCCAGACCCATGCCAGTGTCGATATTCGGATTCGCCAGCGGCTCGCGCCCGCCTTTGCCGTCCTGGTTGTACTGCATGAAGACCAGATTCCAGATCTCCAGGTAGCGGTCGCAGTCGTCGCAGCCAGGGCCACAGGTCTCTTTGCCGCAGCCATATTTTTCGCCGCGATCATAATAGATCTCGCTGTCGGGTCCCGCCGGACCTGGCACGGTGGGGCCGCGATCCCACCAGTTATCTTGCAGGGGCGTGATGCGCTCGCGCGGCAAACCCGCGATCTCTTGCCACAGCCGAATCGCCTCATCATCGGTGGGATAGACCGAGGGATAGAGACGCTCAGGGTCGAGGCCATAGACTTTGGTCAACAGATCCCAGGCATAGGTGATGGCGCCTTCCTTGAAATAGTCGCCAACCGAGAAATTGCCGAGCATCTCGAAAAAGGTATTGTGGCGTGAATCACCGACTTCGTCGATATCCACAGTGCGGAAGCATTTCTGGCTGCTGGTCATGCGGATGGCGGGCGGGGTTTCGAGGCCCAGGAAATAGGGCACCATCTGCTGCATGCCAGCGGTGGTCAGGAAAACGGTGGGGTCATTGTGCGGCACCAATGACGAACTCGGCACCAACTTGTGGCCGTGCTGCACGAAATAATTCAGGAATTGCTCGCGGATGCGGGCACTCGTCCATGGTTTCTTGGGCATGATTCGCGAATCCTCGATTGGTGCGGAACGTGGGGACGCCGACACGCAGGGCAGTTCACGCTCCCCGAGCGGCGTGTTCCGCGAAGTGGCAAAACGAAACGATACAACCAGTGTGCCAGAGTGGCGCTACCCCTATATTGCCGAGGTGGTGCGCGGCATCGCGCGAGCGGCGTGCGTGCGGGCTTGAGCCAGGCCAGACAGTCAGTGGTCTGCGGTGGGCAGTGGAGGCCACAGCGCAGAAACCAGGATGGTGGTGAGGAGTGGTTGCCGATGGCTCCTCATTACCCAGACATTATAGCAGATATCCATCACCTTGGGAAGAAGAGGCTACCGGCGTGATGAGCGACCACGGCGAGGCGGCTCATCCTCCTCTTCATCCCTGGCAGCGCGGCGGCGGCGCGGGGCTTCGTATTCATCTCTATACACGGGATATTGCGCCGAATAGGCGCTATAGCGCCCACTTTCGTCATAGTCCTCCACCGCTGGACCGTAGCGTGAATATTCCGCCGATTCATCATACTCCCGACCCCACTCGTCCTCGGGAGCTTCGTCTTCCTCCGACGCTTCCTCGATTGCGGGCATGCGATTGGGGAGCAAGAGTTGTGCCGCACACGCCAGCACACCAATGAGCAACGCCAGGCCACCCAGCACCAATGTGCCATTGACATTCAGTGTATAAAGCGACTTGCTGCCACTGCGCAGCGCCAAGATGCCCCCCGCCGTGCCCACTAACGCCGCCAGCCCCGTGATGGCTAACAAAGCCGCGCTGACGGCACGCTGCTGCACGGGCAAGAAGTGTTGCAACGTCACCATCTGCCCACCACGAATGGCGAAGACATTCGCCGCGCCAAGGATGGCGATGACGGCCAGCGCGTGCGGCAGATCGGTCATGCGTGGCAAAGCCAGCAAGGCGATGCCACTGGCCAGACAACCCACCAGCAAGAAGAAGCGCCCACCTGCGCGGAGCTCCACCACGATGGCGCTGGCGACCGCAGCACCCAGCCCAGTCGCCACGAAGAATAACCCCAACTTGAACGGCTCAAGGTGCAGTTGCTGGATCAAATAAAATGGCTCGGCCAGCGCCAGCATGCCGCCGACACACGCCAACCCCGTCAACCCCCAAAAGGCCGCCTGGGCATGCGAGGATGTGCCAACGATGCCCAGGCCATTGCTGATGTCGCCCAGCGCCGCGCCCGCATTGGGTGGCGCGGCCAATTCCCACACCTGTGCCTGGGCTTCAGCGGCGACCACTGCCGCGTCAGCCTCGGCGTCTTCATCACCTTCCCAGGCATTCGCAACCTTCGGCTCATTGTTGGCGGGACGTTGATAGAGGATCTTGTCGGGCAGCGGGTCAGCCTGGGTTTCACCAATGAGGGCCACCAGATAGCAAGCCGCCGCGCCAGCCGCGATGGTGAAGATGCGTTCGCCATTCAGCACATAGAGCACGGTCGCCAAGGCTGGCCCCGCCACCGAGAGGATGCCTGCCGCCAATTGATCACCCGAGGCCAACAAGCCCCGCGCGCGCACAGGCACCCCATGGGCCACCGCTGCCCGGCGCAGCGCCCCGCGCATGTTGCTGGCGAGCGACAGACCAAACGCCAGCAATAACACCACTTCTTGCACCGTGTGGTAGTGCATCACCACGAAGAGCAACGCCAGCGCCACCCGCAGCACGCCCATCAGCGTCAGCAAGCGCCGGGGATCGCGAATCGATACCAAGGATCCCGCGAAGAAGCCCACGAAGGCCCGTGGCAACGCCAGCGCCACCAGCAGCAACGCCACCGGGATGAACTGATGCGCAATTTGCAGATACCAGATGACCGCGCCAGTCCCCAGGATGACATCTCCGGCGATGGAAGCGATCTCGCTCAGCCACAGGCGACGCACATTGCCCGAAAGGAGGTGTTCGCGTGGCGCGACGGATGGCCGCACCACACTAGTGCGCAGGCTGATGGCTGGGGTGCGCGAGGTGCCATTGGGCGCCATTGGCCCCACATAGGTCGCGCCCGGTGATGGGCGCGATGGCGTCATGGAACGATTGGGGTCGCCGCGTTGGGGCATCCCACGATGCACAGTGGCACCGGGCGGCGGACCAGGAGCCATGGCCCCCCCGCGATATGGCGTGCCACCGACGGTCTCGTTGGGATTGCCACGCGAATAGGTGCGGTCGCGGTCGTCGTCCCAATTGGGGCGCGAATTGGTGCCGCGCGGGGGGGTGCGAGACATCCGGTGGTCGCCTTTCTACAGATGGTCGTGCGCTGCGATTGTAGCCCCTCTGAGGGGTGGTGTCAAATGGAGGGAGCGTGCGCTGGCACATTCAGCGCCTCAAGTTGTGCAACGGTTTGTTCCCATTCGGTGATGATGTGACGCACCCACAAGCTCCCCGTGGTGGAGGGCAAGGGACGCGTCACGCGTCCGGTGCCGTTCTGCCCACTGCGCAAGGGTTGTTGCGCGCGCACCAGTTCGCCACGCGCCCACGAAATATCAGAAGGCAGAGCGTTCTCGGCAGGGGTAAGTTGGGCAATGGTCGTCAGCCCCGTCAGCAAACCAGGGTGACGTGCATCCATATCCGCGATGTGGTGGGGCACGAGGTCGCCAGCGAAGGTGGCCGCAAGGGTCTCGATGCCGAGCGCCAATGAGGCACGAGCCAGCACCCCGCCGGGTGGCAAGGTACGCAACGCATGCAACAGCGTCCCCAGCGCCTCGGCCAATGTCTCGAAGTGTGCGGGCAACCCCAGGTTGACGATATGACGATAGGCATACCCCGCACGGCGCAGCCATAGCTCCAGGGGTTCCCCAGGCGGCGCGATGTCGCCACGTTCAGGCCACCACACATCCAGCGTTTCATCGAAGCGTGCACTCCAGGCATCCAGCGCGTGGCGCTGACTCGCTGGTGAGGGTGCCGATGCCAAGCCTTCGAGCGCATGCAGATAGGTTTGAGCCGCGACCTCGAAATCCGCCGAAAGCC
>JACDGC010000121.1 GCA_013815535.1 Ktedonobacterales bacterium | reverse complement strand
CGCTATCCCTACACCACTACGGCGGTCAAACCCAAAGGCTCAGTTTTCTGGGCGGCGGTGGTGATGTTCGTTGGGGGCCTGGTGCTCTCGTTCATTCCCTTTTTTGGTGGCCTCATCGCCGGAATCGTGGGTGGCAAGATCGCTGGATCGTCGGAGCGTGGCGTGTTGGCGGCAATCGCTCCGGCCATCTTGGCTGGTTTGGGCATCTTGCTCGTCGGGCTGATTCACCCCATCGTCGGCATCATCGCGGGCGTGGCGGCCTTCTTCTTCGCGGCGCTGCACCTGATCGGCGAGGGCGTCGGGGCCTTCATCGGTGGCAAACTCTAACTTCATGGTGCTCAGCGACGCCGCGCGCACGGTGCTCGCCCTGGCGCGGCTACGCGACGCCCGCGAACAAGCGGCAATGGCAGCCGTCATCCGTGGACACGACGCGGCGCAATCCGCCCCCTTGGCGCTCGTCGCGGGGGAGGCACAGGTGCGGGCGGCGGGGCGCGTTGGCGTGCTGGCAGGCTCGTTCAATCCCCCCACGCTGGCACACGTCGCGCTGGTAGAGAGCGCCCGCATTAATGGGGGATTGGATGCCGTGCTCTGGGTCATCAGTCGCGTGACGGTGGATAAAGAAACGGTGACGCGTGCCCCCCTCGCCGCGCGACTGACCGCGCTGGCAGCCCTCACCGAGGCACTCCCCCACGCCGCTGCGGGCATCATCACAGGCGGCCTCTACGCCGACCAGGCACGGGGGCTGCGTGTCGCCCTGCCAACAATGACCGATCTCGCCATCATCGTCGGCTATGATAAAATCGTCCAGATCTTCGATTCACGGTATTACGCCGACCGCGCCGCCGCGTTGCACGATCTCTTCACGCATGCGCGCATCCTGGTGGCCCCACGCGGTGATGACGATGCAGCGGCCTTGGCGGCGTTGTTGCGCCTGCCAGAGAACCGCCCGTGGGCCGACCGCGTGGCGGGCATCCCGCTGGCCGTCCGTTGGCGGCAGGTCTCTTCCAGCACGGTGCGCGCACGCATCGATGCCGACCAACCCATCATCGATCTCGTCCCCCCCGAAGGACGCGCCCTCGTCCTCGCCGGAGCCTATCGCGCCACCTGACCCCATCCCTGCCACAAATGCCAGCCTGTGACAGAATGGATGGAAAAAAGGGGCGCCCCATGCAGATCACCAACGTTGCCACGACTCACCACGATGCCGACCGGGTGAGCATCTTTGTGGATGGCGAGTTCGCCTTCGCGTGCCATGTGACGGTGTGGCTGGCGAGCGGGCTGCATGTCGACGCGGCCATCAGCCCCGCCGATCTGGCGCACCTGCGCGAAGCCGAGGATGTGCGTGCCCTGCGCGAGCGCGCCCTGGATCTGTTGGCAGGTCGCCCACGCAGCCGCACCGATTTGCAGCGGCGGCTGGCACGCGGCACCAAGACGCATCCGACGCCGCCACCCGCGCAGGTGGCGCAGGTGCTGGATCAATTAGTCGAGGCGGGGTTGATCGATGATCGCGCCTTCGCGGAGTTTTGGGTTGAACAGCGCGACCGTTTCCGGCCCAAGGGGTCGCTGGCCTTGCGCGCTGAATTGGCACAGCAGGGCGTGCGCCGCGATGAAGCCAGTGAGGCCATCGCGCCCGATCGCGATCTGGAGCGCGCACTCGCTGCCGCGCGCACTCGTGCGTTGCGGCTGGTGGCACGCCCAGGCATGGAGGCCCGCGCCTTTCGCGACGCGCTGGGGCCATTCTTGACGCGCCGTGGCTTTCCCTACCCCATCACGCGGGCGGCCATCTTGCAATTATGGGGCGAATTTGGCCAGGATGTGACCGCATTGGAAGAAGATTTGCCCGACGAAGGGTGAGGCGCTGGCTCAGGCGGGCTGCATGGTGGCGAGGGGCACTGCGTGCTCATCTTCGAGGAAGGCTTCATCGCAGCCACAGTCTTCATTCAGCCATTGGCGACCAAAGATGCGCATCGCTTCGATCACCTCGGCCAGGGCACGCCCCTTTTCCGTCAGTGAATACTCGACACGCGGCGGCACCTCGGCAAACGTCTGGCGACGGATGATGCCATCGCGTTCCAGATTGTGCAGCCGATCTGAGAGCGTCTTGGGACTGATGCCCACCAATGACCGCTCGATCTGGCTGAAGCGCATCGTCCCCTGAGCGAGATCGCGAATGATGAGCAAGGTCCATTTGCCGCTGATAATCTGCGTCGTGCGCGCAACAGGGCAGGTGATGTCTTGATAATTATGTATGGCGTCGCTCATCGGTCTACCTCGCTCTAGATCACAGCTGATCCGTATTCTTATCGAGTATAACAAATTTCGCGTGAAATGGGAAGAGGGACGGCCCCGATGACCGGAGACCGTCCCTCAGCACAGCCTAGAGGCCCATGACTTCGATCAGTTCCTTCACGGAGTTCGCGGAGCGTTGCAACGCGGCGCGATCCGCGTCGTTGAGCTTCACCTCCACCACTTGCTCCACGCCGCCACTGCCGAGCTTGGCTGGCACCCCCACGAAGAGATCGTGGATGCCATATTCGCCATTGAGCAGCACCGAGCAGGGGAGGATTTGCTTCTTGTCATACATGATCGAGTCGACCATCGCCAAGACCGAGGCTGAGGGCGCATAAAAGGCGCTGCCGGTCTTGAGCAGATTGACGATCTCGGCACCGCCATCGCGCGTGCGCTGCACGATGCTCGCCAGGCGGTCGGCAGGGATGAGGTCCGTCACCGGCACGCCCGCGACGGTGGTGAGGCTGAGGAGCGGCACCATGGTGTCGCCATGGCCCCCCATCACATAGGCTTGCACATCACGCACCGACGCGCCGACTTCCTGTGCAATGAAGGTGCGGAAGCGGGCCGTATCCAGCACGCCCGCCATGCCAATGACGCGCCCCTTGGGAAACTTGCTGACGTGATACGCGAGTTGCACCATCGCATCCAGCGGATTCGTCACGACGATGAGGATGGTGTCGGGGGACTGCTTGACGACCTGCTCCGTCACATCCGTGACGATCTTTTGGTTAGCACGCACCAGATCGTCACGGCTCATCCCTGGCTTACGCGCCAGGCCCGACGTGATGACCACGATGGAAGAATCCGCCGTCTCTTCATAGCTATTCGTGCCAATGACGTTCGAGTCATACCCGAGCACGGGGCCAGCCTCTAAGAGGTCCAGCGCCTTGCCCTGGGGCAGCCCCTCGACGATATCCACCAGCACCACATCGGCATAGTCGCGCTCAGCAACGCGCTGGGCCAGGGTCGCCCCCACATTGCCCGCACCAACGACGGTGATCTTTTTGCGCATACGGCGTTTCGTATCCTTTCTCTTTGCCAACCGCCAACCCGTCCCAACGCTGGGACGGATTCATCAGACATTTTTTGACGTGCAGGCATTGTACCATACACCATCTGGAGCGTGATGGTGCTCTATGCGGCTTTGACCGTGGCGCTGGTGGCGAAGCACACCCGATTGCGCCCCTCGTGTTTGGCGCGATACATGGCACCATCGGCGACTTCGATCAGTTTGTCGCGTGTCAGGCCGTGGTGCGGATAGATGGCGATGCCCATGCTGGCGGTGATCTGCAATGTGACGGCCCCGCCCCCGGCGGTTTGCCAGGTGAAAGGCTGGTTGCACAGCACCAAGCGCAAATCTTCAGCAATCCTGGCGGCATCCGTTGAGTGCACATTTTTGAGCAACACCAGGAACTCTTCGCCGCCATAGCGCCCCACGACATCATCGCGGCGGAGGGTGCGGGCCAGGCGCTGGCTCACCTCCAGCAAAACCGCGTCACCCGCTTGGTGGCCCCACGTGTCATTGATGGTCTTGAAATGATCGATGTCAACGAACAGGATGGCACACGGCTCATCCCGTTGATGACAGTGGGTGAGCGTGGCTTCCATATGGTCAAGGATATTGCGATGGTTTGGCAGCGTGGTCAAGGGATCAGTCGTCGCCAGGGCGGCAAGGCGATTGTTGGCAACATTGAGGGCCTCTTGTTGCAGGGCAATCGCCGCGAGTTGGGCCAATTGGCGCACCACCGCGATCTCGCCTGCCTCAAAAGCCGTGGCATTGGCCCCCCGTGCCACCCCCAACAGCCCCGCCACCTGAACCCCATGCAGCACCGGAAAGACGGCCCAGTGTGACAACTGCTCGACGCTGTCTGGGGCGAAGTTGCTCACCTGGGGCATGCTCGTGCGCTGCGCTTCGGCGATGATCGGCCCAAGAAGGGCCATAGCTGGGCTATCCGCCTTCTCAAACATGCCAAATCCATAATGGCGCGCAGCCAGCGTTCCGGCGGTGGGGAGCACGGCCAAAAACACGTCATCGGTCGCCAATAAGAGTCCGACACGCTGGATGATTGCGGTCAAGAGTTCGGCCTGTTCAACACTGCTATTCAGGCGCAAGGCCATTTCTTGAATGGCATCCAGATAGGCATATTGGCGTTGTTGCGCCTCTTGCGCCATTTTGCGTTGGGTGATGTCGTGCATCACCCCCAGCCCACCGATGATGCTGCCGCCCGCATCCAGCAAGGGAGTGAATTGAATGTCAAAGATGCACTCTTGGTCTGCGCGTGCGTCGCGGTAGCCAAAGTCGCCAACGAAGACGGTCTTGCCTGCAAGCACGTCCTGAAACGCGCGGGGGATGGGGGTCGCCAACCACTGAGGCAAAAGATCGAAGGCGGGTTTATTGAGGGTCTTGAGGCGTGTGATGCCCGTCAGGCGTTCCATCACCGGATTCCAAACGGTATAATGGCTTGTGAGATCAAAAGCAAAAATACCATCCAGGCTGCTCGCAATCAAGCGCTCATAGACCGCGCGCATCTCCGATTGCGCCTGGTGCTGCTCCGCCGTGTTCAGATCCAATGTGCGTTCCAGTTGCTCACGCGCCGCATCGAATTGCTGATAGGCGGCATCAATGGCAGCGAGCAAGGCGCGATATGGTGGAGGCACGGTGTCGGCATCGATCTGAGCATGTTTGAACTGCCGTGCCAGCAGCGGGTGCCAACTCATGATGCAGCCATCCTTTCTTTTTGGGGGCGAGTGCAGCCCTGTTGCGACGCGCAAAGATGTGGCGGCATCAGACTTCGGCAAAGGTCGTAATCGTCATCGTCTGATTATACAAATCACATTGGTCATTGAAGGTAAACAGCGCGATCTCACCATAGGAGTAGAAGCCCGCCAAGGTGGCCGTGGTGCCAAGCACATCGCGCACCTGCTCTATCTCTTCTTCACTCCGTTGCTGCAACAGCAACTTGCGTCCAACGCAACTGATGAGGATGGCAAGGGTGGCGGGGTGTGTTGCCAGGGCCTCTTGGCTGCGTGTGGCGGCGGCGGTGGCCCCTGCCAGGAGGCTCGCAAAGGTCGCCTTCATGAAGCGTGCATACATGCCCTCGGGCAAGTCACCGGCGAAACGCATGCTATGTTCAGCCTCATCAATCGCCAAGAGGGTGCGAACCAGGGGAATGGGGCGGTCATTGGACCGAATGCCAAGAGGAAACCGCAACCCAGACGCGGGCAGATGCTGCGCTTCATCACCGAGGTACATGCGATAGAGATCTAATGCCGATTTTCCATTCAGCTCATACAAAGTGTTCCCCCGCGCACGGGTGATGAGACGCTCTGGGCCAAAGGCCTCCCAGCCCCCCAGCGAACCGAACCCCACGCGCAGGCGGTCGCCATAGAAGCCAATGGCCGCGATGCGATGGGCACAGGGTGCCGCGTCAAGCCCCACCAGCGTCTCGGCAAAGCGTGCCCCATCCGCCGCCAGACCACCCGTGATGGTGACGCCCGTGGGCAGCGCCTGCGCGAGGCCGTGAATGAAAGAGCTGCCGTTCAGCGTCAGCCCGTCTAGCACCACAAAGACATGGCGCAGCCCCGCGTGTGGCAGCCGCCCCGCGAGAGACCTCCCCAGCACGAAGCCATCGCACATTTCATCAAAGGCGATCTGCACGGCAGTGATAGTCGTGTGTGCAAAGTGGATGGCAGTCACGGCGATGCCAGCATCATAGACGAGGGTGCCGACGATCTGGCCTGCGGTTGAGCAACAGAGGATATGAGCTTGGGGGTAGCGATGCTGAAGCTGGCTGATGAGTTCAGGGTGGCGCAGTTCGGCGGTGTCACCAAAGGCCAAGACGAGCTGCGCGCGCTCCGCCAATTCGGTGGGCAAGGCCGACGGCCCTTGGTGCGCAGTTGGCCAAAGGGCCTGCTCAGTCTGCATGTGCTGCCTCCGCTGCCAAAGAGTGCGCTATGATGGTGACTTGCTGAATAAATCCTGATAGTGTATATCGTCGTCAGAATCATACAAACTCTTCAATCATGTAACCCACATCATACCGAGCGTGCCGTCAGCGAAGCGAAGAAGTGCCATGACAAGGAAACCCCCACCTCACGCATAGGTGAGGCAGGGGTTGGGGCCGCGTATGCCGCGTGGGAAAGGCTAGGCAGCCTTGACTTCCACCGTGGCGCCACCCTCTTCGAGCTTGGCCTTGAGGCTGGCAGACTCTTCCTTCGACACGCCTTCCTTGATGGGCTTGGGCGCGCTTTCCACCAGATCCTTCGCTTCCTTCAGGCCCAGGCCTGTCAGTTCGCGAACAACCTTGATGACATTGATCTTCTTGCCAGGATCGCTGAGGCCGGTGAGCGTGACGTTGAATTCGGTCGGCTCTTCGGCGACAGCGGCGGCACCATCACCACCAGTGGGGGCGGCCATCATCGGCATGCCCATCGGCATGGCGGCAGCGGCGCTGACGCCCCACTTGTCTTGCAGGCTCTTGGTCAGGGTGACCAGATCCAGCACGCTCAACTCTTCGATCTGCGAGATAATCTCATCAACTTTTGCCATGATATGCTTTCCTTTTCTCTCGATGCCGCACGAGGCGGCGAACTCCATCCGCATTGGGCAGATGGGCTAGCGGTCAACGGCCAGGCTAGAGGGTCGCGCCTTGCTTTTCGGCGTAGTTGTGCAGAATCTGCACCAGGTCGCGCAGCGGCGCGGCCACCAAACCGGCAGCGGTCGACAGCGGCCCCTGCACGGTGCCGACGGCTTGGGCGCGCAGTTGGTCGCGACCAGGCAGCTTCGACAGGCTTTCGAGTTGCGCGGGGGTCAGCTTTTGCTTGCCCAGCACGCCGCCCTTCAGCGTGACGGTCTTCGACGTTTTGATGTAGTCGAGCACCGCTTTCGCGACAGAGGCTTCATCTTGATAGCCGATGACGACGGCGGTGGGACCAACCAGGATCTCATCCACATTGGCCGTTTCGGCAGTGTGGGTGGCGCTGCGCATCAGGGTGTTTTTGACCACCTGAAAGTCCATTCCGCCACTGCGAAACTTTTGGCGCATATCGGTCTGCTCGGCGACCGACATCCCTTGCGTCTGCACCAAAACGGTCGCTTTGGCGCGGCGCAGTTTCTCGGTCAGCGATTCGACGATCTGAATCTTACGTTGCGTTGGCATGTGAGTGTTACTCCTTTCTGAAAAGCTTGCAGCGTTTCCAGGGCAAAGAAAAATGGCCCCCACAGGCGCGTTCGCCCAGGGACCACAATCGCATGCACACGGCTCATTGCGCTGAGGCATCCACAGATGCCGCCACGGAACAGACCATTGCGAATACATGCACCTCAGCAGGCCCCAACGGGATTGAACGCTGCCATGCAGCGTACCTGCGGTCTCTGGTGGAAAATCGCTCTAGGGATCATCATACCATCCCCTGGCTGCCTTGTCAACTTTGCCGCCAGATGGCGAGGAGTTCGGGGGATGGCAGGCAACACACACACAAGCCGCGCTCAGCGCGGCGGTCGCGGGTGGCGAAACGCGTGGCAGCGCAGATGACAGGTCCAGGCAAAGGGCCGCTGCCAGATCTCAACGGCAGCAAGAGGAACGAGATGCTCAATGATCGGCTGATTCCAGTGCCAATCGGCGGCATGCGCGCTTTGCGCGACGGCCTCATGGCAACGAGCGCAACGCCAACTATCACGGATATGCAACGTGCGGGGAAAAGGGGCCGGGCCTTTCTGTTGATTGCACCACAGATGCGCCAGTGCCAGATTGGCGACCGAGGCGAACGGCCCACCGCTGCACAGAGGAATGATATGGTCGATGGTCATGGCATAGGGTCCTGTATCACAGGCGACATCAACCGCCAAGCCGCATAGGTAACAGATGCCCTCGGCCTGTTGATGGATGCTGAACCGCACCCGTTGCTCTAACGCGCCCACACGGCCCTGCCCAGGGGGCCAGGGCGAATAGGGTGTGCCAGCGGCCCCCTTCAGCCAGCGAAAGCGCGCCAGATACTGTTCATCGAATGCCCGCTGCAAAGCAAGCGGCTGTTCAGGAAGGGGCATCATTGGTTCCATCCTTTCCCAGCAAGCATAGCATACCAAGAAGAGCAGCGCTGCGGACGGTCAGCGCTCCCCCATGGCGCGACGGGCTACCCATAACCCGCGCCCTTGCGCTACACTGCAGAGGTGACACCGACCGTGGGAAGGATGAAGCGACGATGATTCCACTCGACATTTTGGTGAGCGCGACGGGGGGCACCCTCGTGCAGCGCGGCAGTGGCGACCGTTTCAGCGCCTTCGCCTCCGATGCCCGCGAGGTGCAGGGCGGCGAATGCTTCGTCGCGGTGCGCGGCGTGCATGCGGATGGCCACGACTTCGCCGCCGATGCTGCC
>JACDGC010000120.1 GCA_013815535.1 Ktedonobacterales bacterium | reverse complement strand
TCTGGCCTTCACCGCACCGGAGCCTCTGGCCCGCGCGATGGCGCGGCGGTGGTGGGTGGGCGCACGCTGGGCATCTGGCGCGTCTGGCCGCGTGGCGGTAGCGGCTTCGCCGAAAGTTGGGTCGTCGCCATCGCCACCGCGACCATGAGCGCGCCGATCAAGATGACGGCAAAGATGACACGAATGGGGTGGATGCTGAGCACATCGGGCGACGCTGCCGACGCGGTGCGCAGGAAATAGAAGACGAGCAAGATGACCGCGAAGAGCAAGGCGGCGACAAAGCCAGCGGTGCCGCCAACGACGACCTTGGCCTCGCTGCGGCGGCGACGCCCCTGGCCCGCCAGATAGCCCGCCAAACCGCCCCCCAAAAGGATGCAAACGGGGAAGGCCAGCAGCGCCACCGAGACCGCCAGATCACCACTCAATGTACCCAGGCGCGTCAGCAAAATCACCAGCACGAGCGGCGCAAAGCCTACGGTGCCACTCACCAAGCCAGCGCGGGCGCGTTCCCATATCATCCGTGGCGTACTCCTGTGTTGTGTTCATGCGCATTGTAGCAAGACACTCGGCGTATCGCAAGAGGACCCACAGTTCAGGCTAGTTCGCCAGTTTGGCTAGATGAAATCATATGCACCGGAGTCTTGTCCTCGCACAGAGGTAAAAAAGGACTTTTGGCCTGAGTTTGAACGGCAAGGTGAGGAATCACCACAGCAACCCTTGAATCGCTCCCAAGCGTGAGCTATAGTGTAAACTGTTAGAAGAGGATGTTGCTCGCTAACAGTTTGAGACGTGTCATTCAACCTTTTCGCCGACTCTTGGGGACCATGGTTGGGTTGCCCAGATGACATTGCCGTCATCCGTTCGCCGACGAACATCAAACAGAGGAGTTTGTGACTGCTATGGTCGCACAAGTTACCCGCATGCCGGGAGTTAATCCCGTCTCCGCGCCCCAGACGCTCCAAAACGGCGCTTATACCTTGGGGCAGCCGCTTTGCACCCTTCAAGACCGCACTTTATTCACCGCACAACAGACCGGGGTAGACCGCCCCGTGTTGATCGAACGCATCGCCCCCATCGCCCCTGAATTGGCAGCCTCAGCCTTCATGGCGCGGCAAGCGGTTCTCGGCTTTGAACAAGTCAACATCGCGCAAGCCCTCGATGTCTTTGTCGAAGATGGTGCCCTCTACACGGTTATGTGCGCGGGAGCGGGGGTGCCCATGCTGAATCATGCAGCCTTGACATCCCAGCAAGCCATCACTTATGGCGTAGACATCTGCAATTCCCTAAGCTATCTCGCACGCCACCATGGGCACCTTGACGCCGCCGACATTTCGCCGTGCACCGTCTTCATCACGCGGGCAGACCGCGCGCGACTGACCAGCATGGCCGCGCTCTTGGGCGTGCATGCCTCGGCGAACAATTCGCGCTTCGTGGCACGCGCAGGCGACGGCGAGCAAGCCACCGTCTTCAGCCTTGGGGCCACCTTGCACTATGCACTCAGTGGTTGGGCTGGCTCATACCATGATGATGCCGCGCCAGCGCTGGTGGGCGTCTCGCCAGAGTTCAATGCTGTGCTAGCAAAGGCCCTGGCCGCCAACCCCGCTGATCGTTTCACCAGCATCAGCCAGCTACGCCAGGCGCTATTACGCCTGCAATAACCACCCGCACCACATTGCCCCCGCGTCTCTCAGGCTGAGAAGTGCGGGGGCAATGTGGTGTCAGGCATTGCTGGGCTGCTACAGCACCCCCAGGTTGATGAGCGTGCCGAGCGCCAACACCACCAGCGCGCTGCTCACCACCAAAAAGACCACCACCTGCTGACGAAAAGTGGCCAAGAGCATCGCCGCATTCTTTAGATCGAAGATCTGCCCAAAAAGCATGAACGCGAAGACCGCCCCCGGCGCAAAAGTGCCCAGGAATGAGAAAGCCACGGGCGCATCACTGATGGAGCAGATCGACAGAATGCTGGCCAATGCCATCAGCGCCACGGTGGAGGCCAATACGTTCTGGCTCAGTGCTAAAAGGGGGGATTGGGGCACGAACGTTTGCACGGCGGCGGCGATGAGCGCGCCAAGAACCAGGAAGCGACCAAGATCAAGCAACTGATCGCCCGCCTCGGCAGCCACATCCGTCGCCAGATGCAGCCAGGGCGGCAACGGCCGTTGCTGCTGGCGGGCGCGCCGTTTGGCCGACGCGGCGCGCCCACGCTGGGCGACCGTGGTGGCGCGCAGGGCCGGGGCTGAGGGTGCACGCGCACCACCGACCAACAAGGCATCGAGGGCGGTTTCTCCAAAAGCCAAGGTCGCCAACCCCGCCACCGTTACCGCCACCACGAAAGTGAGCGCCAAGCGCGCGACGGCGATGGTGTAGTTGAACCCAAAACCGACCGCCGTGGCAAAAAAGACGATCGGGTTGATGACCGGCGCACCGATCAAAAAAGCCAACGCTGGGGCCAAGCCCAATTCACGCCGAACCAAGGCACGCGCCGTGGGAACGACCCCACAGTCACACACTGGCAGCACGATGCCCAACAAGGCCGCCACCGGAATCGCCAACCACGGATGACGCGGCACCAAGCGCAACACACGCTCACGCGAAATGACCCGTTCAATGATGGCATATGCCAGCACCCCAAGCACCATCAAAGGAAAAGCGGTAACGATGATGGCGGTGAATCGTGTCAGCCATTCTTGCAAGCGCGGCAGCAACATGGGCGGTTAAAACCCTCTTTCGCCCTTGTTATAATCTTCTTTGCGCCCCACGTCAACTGCATCTCGCATATGAGCATAAGAACAGCGCGCCCGCCTGTTTGCACAGACGGACGCGCTGGATGTGTAGGGGGAGTCGAGAGGAGAGTTAGACCGCTGCACTCCCACGGCTGAAGGCGCGCAGGATGGCCGTCAAGATTACCGAGCCGATGACAGCGACCACGAGGGTGCCCCAAAAGCCAACCGTGCCACTGACGAACAGGCCAACCAGAATGCTGCCCAGGAAAGCACCAATCAGGCCGACGACGATATCGCCAATGAAGCCGAAGCCACCACCCATGACGCGGCCAGTGATCCAGCCAGCCAAACCACCGACGATCAACCAAACCAACAAGTTACCGGGTGCCAGGTCTACTACCGCGAGCGTTTGTGTCAACATGTGTGTTTCCTCCTAGAAAGTAAATGGTTGTAGTGCTGCGAGAACCATTCCCGCTGACGGGGGATACTACACACGTTGCATGCCAATTCGTATGGTTCAGCTATAGCAATTTTATGATTGAGCTAACTGATGAGATGGATCGTGGGCAACAGATCATGGTCGAAGGAGGCCACCGCGTCAGGGCCAGCCGCCACGACCACCTCGCGCAGCGACCGCGCAGCGCTGATGAGATGTGCGACATCAACCGTCATGCAGATGGGGGCAAACGGTTCCAGATAATCCGCGCCGCTGGCTAATTTGATGACCGCACCGCGATAGTTGCCGCGTAGCAAATGGTAGCAGCCAACCCCAACCTGCAAGATCCCTTTATAGAGGACACGGATGGCCGCGTGCTCCGCATTCCAAGCCGTTTCCAGCACCTCGTGGCACTCGAAGTAGTGGTGCGCATTGAAGAGGCGCACCCCGGCAAGCAAGAGCGGGTCAGGGGCATCAGCGCAGCGCAGGCAATCCTCGTCAGTCAACATCGCAAACTCATCCTCTCATAGGGAGTGCTCGGGGCCTTGATCACCAAGCACGTGCGGCCGCGCCACCCATTCGCCGCAGCGACGCAATGGGGCGGCTCTTGGCCCCCAGTCTCCCACGGCATCAGCCTTTGCCGGGGGGCGGAAAGTCCAGTAATGGGAACGCATCTTTGGGATCGATGCCAGCCATTGTCTCGCGCATCAACAATTTCATCACCGAGTAACGGGTTGTGTCATCTTTTTTCGCGCGTTTGGCTGCTGCGATTTGCTGCTCGGCACCACTCAAGTGCGTGGGGGAAAGCATTCGGCGCAGATGCACCATATAGGGCGTCAGCCCCAACTCCGCCGCAGTTGGGCCGATGAAGTCAAGCGTGGCGGCGATGGCCGCCGTGGTGGGGATGGCCGTGCGTGTGTCAGGATCGATCTGCGTGCCGCGCAAGCCCGCAATGGTCGCACGAAACCGATTTTCCAAAACGATCTCGGTGGGCTGGGGCGTCAAAGCAGACCCCGCCAACGTCCGCTCGGTCAATGTCTTCGTCAGGGCTTGAATGAAAGCGATGATAGCCATCGTGTCGGCATGGCATATTGGCATATCGGCAATGCGATATTCCAGCGTGGGGAACTTCTCATGCGAACGGATGTCCCACCAAACACGCCGCACGTTATCGAGCGCTCCGGTAGATTGCATGAGAGTAATATAATCCTCATACGCGGCGACATCGGCGAAAACGGGGGGAATGCCAGCCATGGGAAAAGCCGACCAGATGGCAACCCGATACGATTGATAGCCGGTATTGCGGCCCATCCAAAACGGTGAATTCGCGGAAAGGGCCAGGATCTGGGGTAGGAAGTTGCGGGCTTGATTCATCACGGCGATGCGCAGGGCGAGGTCACCGATGTTGACATGCACATGCAACCCATAGATTAAGATGGAGCGTGCGACATCTTGCAAGCGATCTTCGAGCGCCCCATAGCGTTCATCGGCAGTACGCACTTGATCCCACCAGCGTCCATGGGGATGGGTTCCCGTCGCGACGATGGCCAGGCCCGCTTCGCGCGCCAGTCTGCCAGCAGTGGCCCGCAATCGACGCGTTTCGCGGTCTACTGCGGCGACATTGGGGCAAACGCTGGTGATGCATTCCACGAAGCATTGCAAGAATTCGGGTTTCATATGGTCGCGCGCCTCTTCAGAGGCCCGTTGCATCAGGCGCGCGTAGCCTGGAACCAATGTGCCGGTGCGCGCGTCAACGATAGCAAACTCTTCTTCGACGCCCAAGGAAAACGGTGGGGACTTAGCTGAACCATCCATGCTTCACATACTCCCGGTTAATGAGGAGCACACCAAGGAATGAGCATCACCCTGGTCATTCAGCTGCACCAGTCAGGTTATGGAAGTAGAATGGTTGGCCCACGAATCCGGCTGGGTACCTTGCCAAGGTACCCGCAGCGCAGATATCGCCCAAACTGATCGCGCGTCTCGCTGAATCCCTACAGGGCAAGGCAAAGATGTACCTTGCGAGGTGTCATTCCCAAACAGGCGCACTCTAACAGTAACGACAACCGTACCAGGTGGCTCATGCTCCATTGCCCCTGATGTTACGTCAAGTATAACACAGGGCTTAGTTGAATGCTACCCTAGCGAAAACGCACCGCTGAAACCAATGGATGCATGCTGAAATGCAGTAGCATCTCTCTGATATGGGTCTGTTTGCTGCTCAGTCATATCAAAAGGACGCTACTTCAACGAGTGCTGGGCTGATATACAGCGTGCGGCAATGAGATAAATTGGAAGGTGTTGGGAGAAAACAGACCAGAAGACAAACAAAACGGCTCCAAACTGCGCGAGGACGCTGACGACTTTTAGGCTGCCCTTCTGGTCGAAGGGCTACGCTGCTTAGCTAACGGTGCGCCGACCAGCCCCCCAAGTGTGCCAAACAGACTCCCTAGAGCCGGACCAACAAGCCACAAATGGTTGATTCCTCCTGCCAGGAAATCACCGAAGACATAGGTGGGAAGATTAGGAGCGCCGCTATGAGCGAATTCGCGAAGAGTCTGAGGATCGTGCTGAAATTTACCATTAAAGAAAAGGCCCAGACCAACCAGGGCGAGACATGCGCATGTGCCGTTGAGGAGTCCACCCCAGAGACCAATTAAAGTGCCCGTCCTACTGCGTCCCGTTTGCAATCCACCTAGCAATCCGGCAAACAGAGGAAGGATGAAAGCTGCTAAAGTCGCACCAAAATAGAGAAATTTTATCAAGAGGAGAGAGGGGTCACCAAAGTTGCCGCTCATGATTTCAATCAACCACAATCCACTGAGGAGACCGCCCCAGAGAAGGCCGTGTCGAAGCGCTAAACCATCTGCGAATGGGGCGCGGCGAGTAAATACCCACACAAAGATGAGATAGCAAACTGCACTCAGGACGAATAGCCCCAAGTAGACCGCTGCACCATCCAGAGCAAAGATAGAAGGATATATTACGCTACCCGTAATAATGGCAAGCGTAGTGAGACTGATACCCCCAGTCAGTGTGAAACGAAGCGCCCTAAGAAAGCGTGGCGCTAAAATTGGCATCATGGTGATGATATTCCTCCGCCGAGATTTGTTGTCACCATCTTAGTAGCGATCAAGTGGGCAATAGTTCATATCTTCAGCCCACACGCGAAGTGATACCCTCTCCATTCCACGCAGTGACGAGTTGCTTTAAGATGCAGCAGATCAAACAGGAAATAGACGCGCGCGACCAATGACGATGGAAAAGCTTCAGTTTACCAAAGAAAAAGAAACGATGCTCATGACCTTGAGCGGTCGAGCCGACCAGAGCCAGTGGGAGCACCCATCTTGCGCGATCCCTGGGCGGAAGAAGCGATGCAGCTATTGCCACCCGCGCCGCAACCTTTGATTTGCTAACGAACCGCTATCTGGCTGATCACCCACATGCGACGATTCTCCAGGTGGGCTGCGGCATGGATAGCCGTATTTTCCGCGTCAATCCGCCCCCAGCGTACAGTGGTACGACGTGGATTACCCGGATATGATCGATCTACGCCGCCAGTTGTTTCGCGAACGGGACAATTATCACGTGATAGGTGCTTCTCTGGACGATTTGCGTTGGTTAGACCGTGTTCCGAGGGATCAGCCCGGATTGCTTGTTGCCGAGGGAGTGCTGCAATACCTGAGCGAAACGGAAGTGAAAGCGCTCCTCAATGCGGTGGTCGCTCACTTCCCAAGGGGTCAGATGATCTTCGATATCGGCAATCCGTGGATGGTGCAACGAGCGGGTTCGAACGTCGGGGGCACAGGAGCAACGTACAAGTAGGGCCAGGATGATCCTCAGGATATTAAGCAACTTGAGCCAAAGCTGGAACTGATCAAGGAATTCAAGCCAACCGAACTAGTCGCGTTTTCTCGCTTCCTGTTATGGTGGCAGGTCCAGTACCGCCTCATGGAACTCAATAAAACGCTGCGCAGGATTGAACGTATCATCGCCTACCGATTTTAAGTCAGTCGCCCTTATTTTATCGCCATTCAAATTGCCGATACTGGTGGTCAAAATCATGATACTGGTGGTTGGAATTACTAGGCTCCGACCACCAGTATCGGCAATTTCCGGGGGTATTTTGCGCTTTTTGCGGGCAAAGAAAAAGCCCTACGAGATGGCTCGTAGAGCGGACGAGGAAGGTTTGGTCGGGGTGAGAGGATTTGAACCTCCGACCACCAGTACCCCATGCTGGACTTGTCGGACTTATTGGACTATCCAGCCTTTGTGCCTTTTCTTCTTTTCGGCTTCTTCATCATTACATCTTCTAATTCTGGTGTTTTAGCTCTTTCTTGTGATGTCTTGTAACCCTTCATATAATATCTTGCTAGCTTCGATTTCTCGTCATCTGTCAAGAGTTTGTAACCACTTCGGTCGCCGCTAGGGCTAGTATATATTTCTGTAAAACCAAGGTTATGCGCAATGCGGCGGCCTTCCTCACTTGCTCCTATACAATAAAATGCCTGGATGTATACTCCCCGTTCTCCTAAGCCTAGAATGAAATGGGCGACATCGTTGATAAGTTGGGTGGCATATTCGCGCTGCTTTGGTCCCGGTACTACAGTTAGTGATGCGATGTAGCAATCTAACGGCACACCGACGTAGTAGGGATAGATATCGTTGATGTCAATGTCTGCTTCTCTGATTTCATCGCGCAGTAGTTTCATAATGGTTTCTAACTTCATTGGGGTGACGCTAGAGTAACCGACTAGTACCCCATCTTGTCGCTTTAATGCAAGAAACATTTCGGGATTTCTCATCCACCACTGACGAAGCAGTCTCAATGGTACGATGTCATCTGCTCCGAATAAATCAAGACCGATTGCTACTTCTTGGCCTAAATCGGCTTCTGTTGAATTGCCAAAAATAAGTTTCTCATCATTGGGTGCTGCTTGTCCCGTAGCAACTTGAATAGAAGCTATCGCATCTATTTGTTCTTTGTCATATAGCGCACCACGTTTGCGATGGGGTGGCAAATATGACCGAATGCGGCCATCTTTCACCATATCGAAGAAACTGCTTTTGGGCATCCCAAGTATGTCGAGTGCTTGCTGCAAGGTGTAATACATGGCCTTGCTCCATTCTTATCGTGAGTTTCTGCTGTTTTTTGTGGGTTTCGGACTTGTTGTACTTATTGTGCCTCATAGACTTGACAATTGCAAGGGCATAGGATATACTAAATTTGTTCGGACTTACCGGACTAAAAATACTCATCGGACTTGAACAACCGAATAAACCCAGGCGGCGCAAACACCACAAGGGCCGATTTTTCGGGGAGTGGGAGCCGGTAGCCTTCGGAAGAGGGCCGATTGGTCGCGTTGTTTCCTCCCTGGAAGGGGATTCAAAGGGTAGCGTGATTCCTGGGATTTCCGGGGAAGGGGGAACCTCCTCCTTCCCCTCGCATCTCTTTAGGGCAAGTTTCATCAGTGAGGGGGACACTCGTGGATACGCGGACTCTGCTTGATTTTGTACCGTTGGGCGGTTCATCGCGGCGCTATCGCGTGCGGGCAACGGGCGACATCATCTCGTATCGGC
>JACDGC010000119.1:3641-8787 GCA_013815535.1 Ktedonobacterales bacterium | reverse complement strand
ACCAAAGGGTTGTGATGCCTTCGCGCAGGATCAGGTCACCGAGTACATCCAGCGGAACCAGTCCGGCGGGAGCCACGACCAGACGCCCCCCTGTCAGCAAGGGTCCCCAGATCTCCAGCGTCGCGGCATCAAAGGCCAACGGCGCGAACTGCATGTACGTTTCGTTCGGACCAAATGTGGCATAGTCGGCCCCCAGCGTCATGCGCAACACGCCACGTTGAATGATGGCGACGCCTTTCGGCTGGCCAGTGGACCCGGAGGTATAGCACAGATATGCCAAATGTTCCGCCGTGCCACCGACAATGGGGGGCGTCGTCGGAAGGGCGGCAATCTGGGGCCAGAGGCGAGCAACATCCAGCAGTGGCACCTCAGCCTCACTCAGCGGAGCGTGCAAATGAGCTTGCGTCAGCACCAATGGCACTTGCGCGTCGCGCATGAGATGCGCCAAACGCGCGGGGGGATAGGATGGATCAAGCGGCACATACGCGCCACCAGCCAACATGATCGCCAACAATGCCGGGATGAGATCGGGGGAACGGTCAAGGCACAGCCCCACTGGCACATCGGGGCCAACCCCTAGGCTGCGCAGATGATGCGCGAGTTGGCTGGCGCGGGCCAGCAAGGCCCCGTAACTGAGATGCGCACCGCCGCTGACGACAGCGATGGCGTCGGGGGTCGCTTGAGCTTGCGCCGTAAATACCGCTGCCATGCTGGCATCGCGCGGGTACGTGGACGCCGTCGCATTCCAATCCACCACCACCTGCTGCCACTCGGCATGCTCATCAGCGTCGGGGCTGGCAGGATCAAGCAAGCTCGCCTCCGCGACCAATTGGTTTGGGTCGGCCAGCAGGACGCGCAGCAAGCGTGTGAAATGGCGCGTCACCCGTTCGGCTTCGGGGAGACTCACCCGCTCGGGGTAGTGGGTGAGGCGCACCTGCCAACCCTCAGCAGCTTGCGTCAGATGCAGCGTTGCCAGGTGTGCCGCGGCTTCCGGGCTGCCCACCCCGTTGGGTGAGACTGACGCCTGCAACTGCGCCTGCACATCGCGCACGCTCGCTGCGAATGACTGATCCGCATCACCGGCAAAGTGGAGGGTGATCAATTCAGCATCGCCCGTTGTGACGCCGAGTTGGACGGCATCATTTAGCGTGTAGCGTTGCAGCAATGCCGCAAAAGTCGTCGCCAAAATGGCTGCGGGGGTGACGCTCAACTGTGTGGCCAGGGTGGGTAACTGCGGCCACGCTGTCGCAGCGACGATAATCTGCGAGGTGGGAAGTGAGATGACCTGGCCAGAAGCCACCGAGGTCAACGCGGCATCGCGTTCTTGGCGCATGAACAAGCTCCATCAAGGCACAACG
The DNA here is from genome assembly GCA_013815535.1 of Ktedonobacterales bacterium. Classification (GTDB taxonomy): domain Bacteria; phylum Chloroflexota; class Ktedonobacteria; order Ktedonobacterales; family JACDGC01; genus JACDGC01. The sequence goes on along the minus strand of JACDGC010000119.1, from coordinate 7,429 downwards.
AGCTACGCGGGAACGCGACATGCTCGACAAGGGACAAACCGCGCCACACCTGACACAATAGCGCAGGAGCAGCGCGGAACATCATCGCGGTTGAGGCATCAGCCAAAGCGTACCCAACCCTACTCCAGCGTGTTAGCGCCGACCAAACCAACCGCGCTTTGGCTTGGGAGTTTCCGTGGCCGCCGATGTGGATGCCACCGATTCCTGACGCTGGCGACCAAACCAGCCACGTTTACCCTTCGCCGCTGCCACCCCAGGCACAGTCTCTGGCGTGGCAACGGGGGGCTCCGTCACCGGCGTTGCCGCAGAAGGGGCACTGGTCGTCGCTGCCACAGCGAGCGGCGTCTGCGCACGGTCCATCGCTTGCCGCAGGCTCAACGGACGCATGTCGGTCCAATGTTCAGCGATATACGCCAACACATCGGCTTTCGGGCCGCTAAACCCTGCGTCCTGCCAGCCCAGCGCATTCACTTTGTCGACCGGCCAGAGGGAATATTGGTCTTCTTGATTAACGACAGCGCGATAGATGATCGCGGTTTCTGGTTCGCTCACGGCGAGATCCTTTCTCTACGATGACGGTGATGAATAGGTATAAAAGAGGATGGCAGATAAGCCCGCTCAAGAAATCCCGCACGGGCCAAGCATCCGTATGAATGCCTGCCAGACCGTTAACTGACTGAAGGCCAATATACTCGTCTGGCAGTCCATCTGTCAAGAGCCCATGGCTATAGGAATGCACATATGGTACGCATGATACAGTGGGAGGCCCCAAAAGAATGCATGGGCCTCCTACTCATTGGCCCCCTTCTTCGAGCTATCCAATCGCGGAGAAGCGCCAACTGAGAAGTCAAACATGGTGACGCTATACCCGTTATATCGTGCTCGGTATGCAAAAAAAAGCGGGATGCCACATCAGCGAGTTTATGCTGATGAGACATCCCGACGGGAGTGCGCAAAGGAAGTGCAACAGGGGGAGTTGTGCATCCCCCTTCGCGCGACACTGAACCAAAGAGCAGATTTCGTGCCAAATTCAGCGGCAAAGCATCGCATGGGCAGAGCGGTCAGGCGATCATTCCCAATATCTTGCCCACGCGGTGGGAGATTCACCAACCTGCACATAAACGAGCCGCGCAGTTGCGGCAAGCTGAGGGATGCGGTCGTGCAGCGCGCGAAAAATCGTCCGCGCAATCAGTTCAGCCGTGGGATTGATTTCGTCGAAGGGGGGAATCTCGTTCAGGAAATTATGGTCATAATGACCAATGGTGGCCTGAATGGCCACTTTCACATCACCAAAATCAAGCAGCATGCCAATCGCATCCAGCTCCTGACCTTCGATGCACACGCTGACTTCCCAATGATGCCCATGTAGCCGCGCGCAGTCGCCTTCATAATTCCGTAATTGATGGGCTGCTTCAAAACTATACGTCTTGCATATCTGGTACATGGTTTGCGTCCCTTGATATCTTCCCTGACAACGTGAAAATGGGCGATGCTGCATCACCCACTACTATATCCCCAACGTTTTGCGCTTGACTCGACGCAGCACATGCACGCTGACTCCACAAAACCGAGCGCGCCGTGATCGTTTTCGTCAGGCAGATCTTGACGAGGAGAACATGCCAAACAGGCCAATGCCCCCCGCAATGACCGCAAGCACACCGATGACGATGGAGGTGTGGGGAACGACATTCAAACCCAAGACAAAATGATTCAGTGCACCGAAGATGACCAGCACTACAGCTAGACCGAGCAAGCCATACGCCAGATTTTTACTCATGCTAACGCCTACCTTTTCGTGATGCTACTGGAGGGTCTCCATCCAACTCACATTGAGTATAACAGGACACGCCGCGACACACAATAGGGGTATCGCGTATCAAAGGCGAAAGCGGTACATCGACGAAAACGGTGGGGGATGCAAGCTGTTGAACGGCAATGAACTTTTCATTCTTCCGAATACTTGCCACAACGAGAGAAATGGTAAAATGGAGGAGAAGCCGGACATATCCCCCTCAACAGGAGCAGCGCTGATGAAACTGAGCCATATAAATTTGACCGTGACAGATGTCCCCGCAGCCGCGCAGTTCCTAGAAAAGTACTTTGGGTTACGACAACAAGGTGGCAACAAAGGATTCACCATCTTGTTCGATGACGATGGCATGTCGGTCACCTTGATGAAGGCAAGCGAGGTGGCCTATCCAAAAACGTTCCATATCGGGTTTGGCCAAGAGAGTGATGAGCGTGTCAACGAGCTCTATCAGCGGATGCGCGATGATGGATTAGCGGCTGAACCACCACAACGCTCGCATGCCTGGACATTTTATGTCCATGCGCCCGGCGGGTTTCTGGTAGAAGTGATGAGTTAGCACTCTCTCGAATACTAAGGAACCAAAATTGTCGTCAAACAGAGTTTTTCAGGCGATGAAACCTGGCGCGGCCAAGGCTGGAAGGGGGTCAGGTGGGGGATGCAGGATTTGAACCTGTGACCTTCGCCGTGTAAAGGCGCCGCTCTGCCGCTGAGCTAATCCCCCATACAAACAGGGTCGGATGAGAAACCCCACCCGACCCATTGCGGTGACCTCGAGAGGACTCGAACCTCCACCCCTTTCGGGCTAGCACCTCAAGCTAGTGCGTATGCCATTCCGCCACGAGGCCATTTGTGCATTGGTCGATTTACCGACCAATGCATGATGTAGTGTAGCGCATTTGCGGGGGGCTTGTCAAGCATTGCGGCGAAAAGGATAGCAGCACAGGGAGTGCGTGGCCAGCGGGTAAAGCGATCAAGCGAGGCCTCACCCGCTGGCAGACACTACGGTTGGTCTGGCGTCGGCTTAGGACGCGGCGTCGCATTGTGCGAGTTGCGTGGGGCATTCGGATTCATCGGGGCGGCATCAACAATCTTGGCGACAGCGGCAGCGGCGGGTTCAGTCACCGGCATTTCATTGGCCTCTTGCGCCGCTGTCTCACGATTCATCGTGTGGGGCGTGCTGCCATTGGGCTGCGACTGCATCGCAGGAATGCGACTGAGCAGATCTTCGATCTTGATGCCACCACTAAACATCTCGAACATGGCCGGGACCTGAGCCAACATGGTAATGATGTCGCCCGTCAGGCGGCTCGCGCCCAGGTTGGTCTGCCCCTCAGCACCGCCACCAGTGCTGACGATGGTCACATGGTCAATCTTGCTGAGCGGCTCGGCGAGGGCGCGGACCATCTCAGGCAAACCAGTGAGCAACTTATCCAGCACAGCAGCCTGGTTGTAGCCATGGTAAGCTTCAGCTTTGACGCGCATCGCTTCAGCTTCGGCTTCACCTTGCGCGCGGATGGAATCGGCTTCAGCCAGACCACGGGCACGGATGACATCCGCCTCGGCCAGACCGCGAATCTTGGCGATTTCGGCTTCCGCCACGCCACGCAGGCGCGTCGCCTCAGCGTCAGCACCACCCTGGGCCTTGATGGCTTGTGCGCGGCCCTCGGCTTCGAGGGTCAAGCGGCTCCGCTCCGCCTCGGCGGCGGTTTCGATGCGCTGGCGCGATGCCTGGGCATCTTTCAGCACAGTCGCTTCCAACTCGAACTGGCGGCGCTTGATCTCGGCCTCCTGCACCTTCACTTGGGCGGTCTTCTCGATCTCTTGCACGCGAGTGGCCTCAGCGACCACCTGCTGCTGCATCACATTCGCCTGGATGTCATAAGCCTTGTCGGCGGAGGCCTGCTCTTTCTTGACCTCGGCATCATAGGCGGCTTTTTTCAACGAGAGGTCGCGTTGGAACTCAGCTTGTTTGGTCTGC
>JACDGC010000119.1:0-3631 GCA_013815535.1 Ktedonobacterales bacterium | reverse complement strand
GAGGCGGCTTCGGCCTCCACACGCGCCTGGTCGGCTTGCGACTTGGCCACGGCGGATTCGCGCATGGCGGAGGCTTGCTGAATCTGCGTGTCGCGTGCGGCGTTGGCGGCAGCGATATTCGCTTCTTTTTTGATGCGCTCGATCTCAGGGCGGCCCATGTTGCTGATGTAGTCGTTGTTGTCTTTCACTTCTTTGATGGTGAACGAGACGACATCTAGCCCCATTTTGGCGAGATCCGATGAGCTGATGACGCGCATCTTTTCGCTGACCATCTCGGGCTCTTTCACGAGCTGCTCGACGGTCAACTGACCCACGATGCCACGCAGGTGGCCTTCCATCACCAGACGAATCAGTCCCTCGCGATCCTGGTCGGTCTTGCTGAGGAACTGCTCGGCAGCGGTGAGGATGCTCTCGCGGTCCGACCGCACTTTCAACTGGGTGACGGCTTCGACATTTACCGCAACGCCTTGGTTTGTATAGAGATCCTGGTGAGGAGCGACATCAAAGGACATCAATTCGAGCGAAAAGTAATCTGCCTGCTCGATGAGTGGCGTCACCAGCGTGCCACCATTCGTGATGACGCGCGGATGGCGACCACCAAAGACGATCAGCGCCTCATTTGGGCCAACCTTCCGATAAAGGTTGCGACCCGCAGAGATGACCAGCAAGAGAATGAGCGCCAAGATCGTACCAACGGCGATGGCGGCGATAGCAGCGTTTGACATGTGTGTGTTCGATCCTGCGTGATGCACAGGATCACTCCTTCCTCAATGTGTGAGGGGCAAATTACGAGTGATGTACGGTATGAAAGGCTTTTCCGTAAGCGTTGTTTTGGGTAAGACGCCGGGTAAGGAAAGGGATTACTGGCCGGGCGGCGCGATGGCATCGAGGTCGGCACGGGTGGAAGCGATGAACCGGTCCCACGTCTGTACCTCGGCGATGCCATTTTTGTAGCCGAGGATCACCACATCGGCATCGCGCGGAATGGCTGAAGCATCGATGCTGCGCGCGCCCAGGCTGCGGCGCGTGCCATTTTCGCCCATGAAGATGACCTCGCCAACGCCGCCTGTGCGAATCGGGAGGCTGACGGTGGCAACGCGCCCCTCCATTGTCGAGGAATCTGACCCCAACCGCCCCGACTCTGCGCCAAAAAGTCGAATCATGATAGTGTTCAGAGCGGTCGCACCGCCCACGCCAAAGACGATAGCAAAAAGAATAGTGAAAACCGACCCAGCATGCGAGACATTGTGCAGTAAATAGCCTAGCAAGCCAAAAGCGAAAAGGAAACCGAGGATGGCATTCAGATTGATGCCACCCACCAATCGCCCCACCAGCGAATGTGACGCAGCGCCCGCCGGGACGGCACCAGGCAACCCGACCCGCAGCGGATGGCCGGTGCCACCGTTCGCGTGCCCGCCGAAGTCACCACCCGCATCGCCCCCGGCATCCGCGCCGCCCCAGTCCAGGTCGCCCGCGTTGCCACCCATATGTCCGCTGATATCCACGTGGTCTACCGAACCGAGATGCAACCCGTGGATGTGCGTTGCACCCAGCAATGTCGTCGCCAGAATGAACGCACTCGCAAAGACAAAACACGCGATGAAGACCAGTGAAAGGGTGTCAGTCTCGATCATTGCTTCACCAACTTCTATAATATAACGGGGGGTCGACGGTGCCTTCTACCGCTCGGGCAACGTCGGAGCCTTGGTCGATGACTGTTGCAGCCACTCTTGCGCACGCTGACTGAGGGCGGCAAAGTTGATGCCCCACCCAACGCCAATGGCACGCGGGCTGAGGATTTGGTCGCTGGCGGGGTTCCAATATTCGTTGGCCAAGCCACGCCACTCCCAATAGCGGAAGTTATAGGGTACGACACCGACCGTGCCCTGCCAGGTGCGCTCTTCTGGCGCTTTTTCCAGTTCTTTGCTGACGGCGGCATACGTCAGCCCCAAGACCGCGCCAGTCAATAACAGCCGTAAATTGCGCATGGGGAAGGGTCTCCTCTACTACTTTCGCACCCGCGCGCTCAAAAGCACGTGCAGGTCTTCTAGATCATCGGCAGGTAATTCCATCAGCACATTCAGCAACGCCCACAGATGGCTGCGGTGCGGATGTGCGCCGATTTTGGCCAGGGTATGGTGCTCGAAGGGATGCGGCAGGTGCGGCGCGCCCGCTGTGGCGATACCTGACGGTGGCTCGGGGTCGCTCACGAGATAGCCGGGGTGCACGCCAAAGAAGGTGGCGAGTTGATTGCGGGTTTTGGACGTCAGATGGGTGCGTTTGCCGTTCTCAAGCTGCGACAGATAGCCTTGGCTGATGCTCGTGCCCGTCTGCGCATGAATGGCCTGGGCAAGCTCCGCCTGGGTGAGTGGGCGCTGCCGCCCATTCTTTTCGCCTACTTGTTTCCGCAATGCCTTCATCTTGTCCGCTAGATCCATGGTCGCCTTCCTTTCTCTGCTCATTATTACAAATTGCAATAGCAAAGTCAAGCATGCGGGACCACTGGCAAGCAATCCTGTGACGGATATCACACGGTGGGCGCGAGGATCTGACGAATTTTGAGGGCCAAGTGTAGCGCCAGGCGCACCTCAGGGTCGTCCAATGCCACCCCCAGCAACTCCTGAATGCGATTCAGCCGATAGGTGAGGGTGTTGCGGTGCAATCCTAGCCGCTGCGCCGCCTGAAATGTATTCCCATTGGTCGCAAAGAAGGTTTCGAGGGTTGCCAACAAACTCTCGTGCGTGTCGCCTGACAACAAGGGAGCCAGCGTCTCAGCGGCGAAGGCGCGCAAGACGGGCGCATCGCTCAATGGCAAGAGCACCTGCATGACGCCCAAGTCTTCATAGCGCCACAAACGGCGGGCGGGGCTGTGCAGCGCCACGCGCAAAGCTCCCTCTGCTTCACTCAGCGAACGCCGCCAGCCCGCCACACCTGTGGCAAGACGACCAATGCCGATGGCAAGCTCCGCCCCATCACCCGCCAACGCGATGAGCGGCGCTGAGGCCGCGCCGCCGATGTCGCCCGGTTGCACTAACAGGCACAGGGCATCGCCCCGCACCGTTGCCAGTCGTGGCAGCGGGGGGCGTGCCAAGGCATCGGCCCGGTCACGTGCCCAGCTACGCGCGGCGGCGGGGTCGAGCGTCAGGGGGGTGGCCAACAGCAGTGCATGGGGGGTGGCAAGCTCCGCATGGCGTTCAGCGGCCAAGCGTGCCATCTCGCCTTCTGGCAGCGACCCATCCAGCAGGGCCGCGAGTGGGTCGAGCGCGGGTCGAGCGGGGGCCAACGCCGCGCTAGCGACGCGCAAAGCCGGGATGAACGCCGGGGCGACGCGCCACAGGATCTCAACGGTGCGCGGCGTGATCAGGGCATCTGGCCCCACCAGCGCCAGGTACGCGATGGGGGCCTCCGCCACGATGACGGGGATGACGGCACGGGCAAGGTCACCCGGCAAACGACGTTGCACGGGGATGTCTTCGCCCAGGCCACCAGGGGTAGCAGGCCGAATGGCGCGTCGCACCGCATAACTCGCCAATGCCGACGCGGTCGCGTCGGCATCTGGCGCATCTGCGGCGGATGCGAGCACGGTCGCCAAACGAACGCGCTGGGCATTTTCAACGATGCAGGCCAGCCG
>JACDGC010000118.1 GCA_013815535.1 Ktedonobacterales bacterium | reverse complement strand
TTGGTATAGATGCCGCCGCCAAGCTGGGCGAAGAGCGCCACGAAGCTCGCCCCGAAGCCGAAGCCGACGATGTTTTGTGGCACGTTCACCGCTTTGGCGGGGTCCAACCCACCAAAGGCGATGAAGACCAGCGTCACACCCAGCAAGCTGAGCGCGATCACCAGGAAGCCCGTCACCGCGCCACCGCGCAGCGCCACCACCAGGGCCTGCCCCAGCGAGCGCTGGGCCGCGCTGGCCACGCGCACATTCGAGCGCACCGCGACCTGCATGCCGATGAAGCCCGCCGCGCCAGAGCACGCCGCACCGATCAAGAATGACAGCGCCGTTTGCCACACGATGGTGAAGTCAAACGCGCCGCCTTTGGAAGACAGGCCCGACACCAGCGCCAACAATGCGCCGATGACGACCGCCGCAACCAGCGAGAGAATGGCGATGGTCTGATATTGGCGGCGCAAGAACGCCTGCGCGCCAGCAAAAATGAAACCAGCGACGCGCTGCATCTCTTTGGTGCCCTCATCCTGGGCAAAGACCCACCGGGCCAAACCAAAGGCAAACGCGACCGCCCCCAGGCTGGTGACGATTGGGACGGCCAGCCATCCGAGGTTGTTGTTCACAAACAGCTTTCCCCTTTAGAGACGTCTTCCCGGCGCACCATTGCGCCGTGCCGACAACAGCAAATGCGCCACAGGCGGTCTGGTGGCCATGTGGCGCGACTCCGGTTTGTGGGTTTCCGAACTGCGGTGCGCTGTCTCGGTTTCGGAAAGCAAACGCGCAAAGGACGTAGAAACCACCCACGTGAGAGCGCGGAGTGCAGTGACACAAGCAGTGTAACATAGTGGCGGCGCGCATGGCAAGCGTCGTGCCCCCGCCTGGGACTCTTGTCGCCAGATCGCGCTGCACGGTGCTCCTGCGACAAGGGCAATGGATCACATTAGATGCCCTAGGGCATTCGCCGGATTGCAGCCACCGCCGTCGCGCTTCTACAATAAACAGTGCTGGCGTGCGCTGGTTGCACCCCACCACTCAAGGAGCAGCCGCAGAAATCGCCCCGGCTGTCGTGTGCTGATGAAGATGGTCGTTTCTCCTTCCAAACCCGCTGGTCAGGGCCTCCGCTGGTCGCCGCCCGCCATGCTGCCCCCGCTGCGCGCCGCCATCCATGTCGGCTACGCCCGTGCCATCGAGCGCGGCGTGCCCGTGTTGGTCAGCGTCAGCCGCCCAGTCACCCCGGTTGCGCCATTGCGGGTGCTCGCCGCAGCCACACTGTTGGGCAGCGCCCACTCGGCCTACTTCGCCGCGCCCTCCGAGGACCGCGCGCTGGTGGGGATTGGTCACGCGGCGCAGATCACGACCACCGGCCCCACGCGCTTCACCGACGCGGCGATCCGCTGGCACGAGTTCATGGCCGATGCCGTGGTGGATGGTGTGGTCGGCCCGCTCTTCCTCGGTGGGTTTGCCTTCGATCCGCTGCGGCCCCACACCGACCTCTGGCGCGGCTTCAGCGAAACCTTGTTGGCGGTGCCCCAACTGCTCTGGCGCGTCGCGGCGGCGGAAGTGACGCTGACGCTGAGCGTGCTCGTCGCGCCCGCCGCTGAGCCCACGCGCACCATCGCCGAGGCCTCAGCGCTGCTGGCCCGCTTCACGCAGGCCCTCAACGCCGCCGCGCTCCCCAGCCCGCTGCCGCAGGATCTGCATGCCCAAGATGTTCGCCCCGCCCGTGAATGGCGCGACCTCGTGGCAACGACGGCAGACGCGATCCGCGCGGGGCGCTATCAAAAAGTCGTGCTGGCCCGTGGCGTCGAAGTCACCGCGCCAGAACCGTTCGAGGCCGACGCTGCGCTCGAAGCGCTGACGGAGCATTACCCCACGGCCTATCAATTCGCGCTGCACCACGGCGACCGCACCTTCATGGGGGCCACGCCCGAACTGCTGGCGCGCGTGACGGATGGCCGTCTGCAAACGATGGCCTTGGCAGGCTCGGCGCCACGCGGCGCGACGGCCTCGGATGATGACCAGATCGGCGCGGCGCTCCTCGACAGCGTGAAGAATCAGGGCGAGCACCACATCGTCACGTCCACCATTCGGGCGGCCCTGGCTGCGCGTGTCAGCAACCTCACCGTTGATCCCGAACCCCACTTGCGCCTCCTCCCCAACGTGCAGCACTTGGAAACGCGCATCAGCGGTGAATTGCTCCCCGGCCAGCCGATTCTCGATCTCATCGGCGAGTTGCACCCCACCCCGGCAGTTGGCGGCTTCCCCCGCGACGCCGCCTTGGCCGCCATTCGCGCGACCGAGGGACTGGATCGCGGCTGGTATGCCGCCCCCGTTGGCTGGATCGACGCCGATGGCAACGGTGAGTTCGCGGTGGCGCTGCGGTCGGGCATCGTGCGTGGTGACGCGGCGACGCTCTTCGCGGGCTGTGGCATCGTTGGCGACTCGGACCCCGACGCGGAATATCACGAGGCGCAACTCAAGCTGCAACCGATGCTGCGCGCACTCGGCGGCGAGTAAAGGGGGCACATGATAGCAACCGATCCCCTCTATGCGTATGTTGGCGCCTTCGTCGATGAACTGTGGCGCGCTGGCGTGACGGATGTCGTCATCTGTCCCGGTTCACGCTCCACCCCGCTCGCCTTCGCCTTCGCCGCCCGCCAGCAGGACATCAAAGTGTGGATGCACGTGGATGAGCGCTCGGCGGCTTTCTTTGCCCTAGGGCTTGCAAAGGTCAAACATGTCCCCGTCGCACTGGTCTGCACCTCGGGCACCGCCGCCGCGAATTTCTTCCCCGCCATCGCGGAGGCTAACCTGACGCACGTCCCCCTGATCGTGCTGACGGCGGATCGCCCGCCGGAACTGCGCGACAATGGCGCGCCGCAGACCATCGACCAGAACCGCCTCTATGGCACCCATGTGAAGTGGTACAGCGAGGCCCCCCTGCCCGATGCCACCCCTGCCGCGATCCGCGCCATTCGCACGCTGGCCGACCGCGCCGCTGCCACCGCGCGCATCGTCCCCGCTGGCCCAGTGCATCTGAACATGCCCTTTCGCGAGCCGCTGGTGCCATCTGGGGAAATTCCCACTCAAACGCCAGCAAACCTTCCCGAGAACGGCCTTTTTCGTGGCGGTGCCTCTATGAACGCCTATGCGCTCCATGCCTTTCCTTCTGTATCCGAAGGCATTGCGGGGTTGATGAGCGACCAGCAGTGTGGTCTTATCATTGTGGGCGCTCACAACTCGGAAGAACTGCCCCGCCAAATCCTGGCTCTGGCAAAGATACTCGACTATCCCATCCTTGCTGATCCGTTGTCTCACCTACGGGCGTGGGATGATGAACACATCATCACGAGCTACGATGCTTTTTTGCGCGATCCGCATGTTGTTGAAGCCGTCGAGCCACACATTATTTTGCGCTTTGGCGCGATGCCCACGGCAAAGCCAGTGCTGCAATATCTGCAACGCTATTCAGGCTGCCATGTCATCGTTGTCAATGGCGACGGTGATTGGAACGATCCCACGCAGCTTGCAGGTGAAATGATATTTGCTGAGCCAACCCAATTCTGCGCCGAACTTTTTGAAACGATCCGCACACGCAAACACCAGAGTAACGCACCTGAACAGCAAAATACTTGGATGGCATGTTGGCGAGCGGCAGAGCGCGTGACAAAAGCCGCCTTGCAATCCGGCATCGACGCGTTCAACGAGACGTTCGAGGGGCGCGTCTTCACCGAATTGGCCGAGATCCTGCCGGATCGTGCGACGCTCTTCGTCGGCAACAGCATGCCCATCCGTGACTGTGACACCTTCTTTTGGGGCAAGCCTGGCGTCACCATCGTCGGCAACCGTGGCGCGAATGGCATCGACGGCATCACCTCGTCGGCGTTGGGGGTGAGCGCGGCGCGGGGTGGCAACACCGTGCTGGTGATTGGCGACCTTTCGTTCTACCATGATATGAATGGCTTGCTTGCGGCGAAACTTCACGACTTGGACCTCACCGTTGTGCTCATCAACAACGACGGTGGCGGCATCTTTTCCTTCTTGCCGCAGGCGGACTACCCAGAGCATTTCGAGCAGGTCTTTGGCACCCCCACTGGCCTTGACTTTCGTCCCGCCGTGGAGATGTATGGCGGGCGCTTCACTCGCCCCGACAACTGGGCCGACTTTCGCTCCGCGCTCATCCGTGGGATGGAAGAAGGCGGCCTGCACGTCGTGGAAGTCGCGACGGATCGCGCCCGCAATGTTGCCATGCACCGTGAACTGTGGGGGCTGGTGCACACCGCTCTGGTCGAGCGCGGTGTCTTCACACCCGTTGAGGATGCGGCGTCATGAGCGCACGCATTGCGGTGCGGGGCATCCACCTTGGCATAGAGGAGCGCGGCGACCCAGCAGCACCTCCGCTTGTGCTGCTGCATGGCTTCACAGGCAGCGCGGCGGGTTGGGGCAGTCACCTGGAGGCCCTGGCAGCAGCGGGCTATCGCGCCATCGCGCTGGATATGCTGGGGCATGGCGCGTCAGATGCCCCGCCTGCTCCCCTTCGCTACCGCATTGAGGATGCCCGCGAAGATATCTCCGCTGTTTTGGATAATCTCGGCATTGGTGAGCATCAAGCGATTTTGCTGGGGTATTCGATGGGTGGGCGCATCGCGCTCTATCTCGCCGTATATGCCAGCTACTTTCGTGGTCTTATCCTGGAAAGCGCCTCGCCTGGCATCGCCGATGTCGCCGAGCGTGAGGTACGCCGGATGAGTGATAATGCGCTGGCTGATCGCATCGAGCACGAGGGCGTTCCCGCGTTCGTGGACTATTGGGAGCGCCTGCCCCTCTTTGCCTCTCAACACACCCTGCCCGATGCGGTACAATCCGAGGTGCGGGCAGGGCGGCTGCGTAACAATGCATGTGGACTGGCGAATAGCTTGCGCGGAATCGGGACGGGCGCGCAGCCAGCGCTGCATCAGGCGCTCGAAAAGCTCGACATTCCGGTGCTGCTCATCGCGGGCGCGCTGGATGCCAAGTACGCGGCCATCGCGCAAGAGATGTCCGCCGTCCTGCCACAGGCGCGACTCGCCATCGTCCCAGATGCGGGTCACACTGTTCACCTAGAGCAACCCCAGGTTTTCGATGAACAGGTCATCGAATTCAGCAATACGCTAACGAGGTAACATGACCATGGCGAAGAAAGCTCCGACCGACACAACCCCCACCGAACAGGAATTGCCTGCCATCCCCGAATGGCACCGCGTGGCTGGCAAGGATTATGGCGACATCCTCTATGAGAAAGCGGAGGAAGGCATCGCCAAAATCACCATCAATCGGCCCCAAGTGCGCAACGCCTTCCGCCCCCAGACCCTCACTGAATTGATTGATGCTTTCAGCGATGCCCATGAGGATGCCGATGTCGGTGTCATCATCTTCACTGGCACGGGCGACAAAGCGTTCTGCTCGGGCGGCGACCAAAAGGTTCGCGGCAATGGCGGCTATGTGGGATCAGATGGCAAGCCGCGCCTCAACGCTTTGGAATTGCAAAAGGTCATCAAATATCTGCCCAAGCCGGTCGTGGCGATGGTGGCAGGCTATGCCATCGGCGGCGGGCACGTCCTGCACATGCTCTGCGACCTCACCATCGCGGCGGATAACGCGCGCTTCGGCCAGACGGGGCCGCGCGTGGGCAGCTTCGACGCGGGCTGGGGCGCGACCTACATGGCGCGCATCGTCGGCCACAAGAAGGCCCGCGAGATCTGGTACCTGTGCCGCCAATATGACGCGCGCGAGGCACTGGATATGGGGCTGGTCAACACCGTGGTGCCACTGAGCCGCCTGGAAGCCGAGACGGTGCAGTGGTGCCGCGAGATGCTCACCATGTCGCCCATCGCCCTACGCTTCCTCAAGGCCGCCTTCAACGCCGACACCGATGGGCTGGCGGGCATCCAGCAGCTTGCCGGTGACGCCACCATGCTCTACTACATGACCGAGGAAGGCCAAGAGGGCCGCAACGCCTTCAACGAGAAGCGCAAACCCAACTTCAAGAAATTCCCCCGCCTGCCATAGGTGCGACGGCCTTAGCCCCGACTCCTCCCCATCTTCAGATGGGGAGGGGAGATTAAGCGAAGTATGATCATCACCGACATCCGCTACTATCCCTATCGCGTGCCGTTCAAGCGCCCGTTCACCACGGCGCACGGCACGCTGATGGCGCGTGAGGGCGTCATCGTGGAATTGGTGACGGACGCTGGCATATCCGGCTATGGCGACATGGCGGCAGTGACAGAGTTTGGCGCGCCGGATGTGGCGACTCTGCTACGTGTGGCACGGGAGGTGGAGCCGCAATTCGTCGAAAAAGATCCGATGAAAATTCCTTATTCCAGTGAGAATTGGGCAGATGGCGGTCTTCCCGGTCCCCTGACTTTTGCAATTGAAACAGCTATTGGCTCTGTTATGAAGCGTTTCCTTATTCGACTTTGTGAGGAGACGCCAGAGGGAGCGGGATTCGCTGAATGGTTTATACGACCATTTGCTCCCGTTCGGTTAAATGCGACAATAGGAGCAGTATCAATCGATGAAGCGGTGAAAACCGCTATTGAGGCAAAAATTGCAGGGTTTACCTGCATCAAATTGAAAGTGGGTATGCTAGGATCTATACGGGATGAAGTTGAGCGTATATTCGCAGTGCGGGCAGCTATCGGGCCTTCCATCCATTTCCGCTTAGATGCTAACGAAGCCTGGTCTTTTGATGACGCTCTCGCCATCATGCAGCAACTTGGCGCAATGAATATTCAATTTGTGGAACAGCCGCTTATACATACTGCCCTTGCAGAGATTCCAAAACTTCGTGCACGAGTGGCAATGCCCATCGGACTAGATGAAACGGTCTCAGATTATGCCAGCTACCAGCAAGTCTCTCACCTCGCAGATGTCTTCATCTTGAAACCTCAAATGCTGGGAAGAATCGCCACAGAGAAAATCGTCCACCAAAACATTCGTCATAGAAATCTGGTGATGACGACCTCTTTGGAATCGGGTATTGGTGTTGTCGCTACCTTAAAAATCGCCAGCAATCTGCGTAAAAAGCTCCTTGAGTGCGGGTTAGCCACACTGTCTCTTTTAGAAGATGATCTCATTCAGGAAGAGATTGTCATCAAAAATGGAATGATGTATCCCCCAACAGCACCTGTCACCCCAGACTGGGACGCCCTCGCGCGCTATCGTCTCGATGTGGAGGGGCAATGACCACGCTCCCTAATTGGCTGCACCGTGCCGCAGCGAACTTCCCCGACAAGCTCGCCGTCCGCTGCGGCACGACCGACTGGACCTTCGCGGAACTGGACCAACAGGCGACGGCGCTGGCCGCGTCGCTGGCGGCGCGGGGCATCCGAGCGGGCGAGCGCGTGGCGCTGCTGGCGAGTAATGGTCTGCCCTTCGTTGCCTCCGTGCATGCCTTGACGCGCCTGGGGGGCGTTCTCGTCCCCCTCAACATCCGCCTCACCGACGATGATCTACGCTGGCAGTTGGCCGATGTCAAAGCTGCCCATTTGTTGCATGAGGCCCATTTCGCTGACCGCGCTGCTAATATCGCCCATCTCTCCGAGGAAAACACACTCCCCATGCACCCAGTTATCCTTGCTGCTGACATCCAGACGCCCTCCATCGGAGGGAAGAAGGCCGCGAGTTGGGACGACATCGACCTGGATGCGCCCCAGGCCATCATCTACACCTCCGGCACCACAGGGCAGCCCAAAGGCGCGATCATCACTTATGGGATGCAGTGGTGGAACGCCGTCGGCTCCGCGCTGAACCTGGGGCACGATCCAGCGGATCGCTGGTTGGCCGTTTTGCCCTTCTTCCACATTGGGGGCTTATCGATCCTGTGGCGCAGCGTCATCTATGGCATCGGCGTCGTGGTGCATCAGCGCTTCGACGCGGCGTCGGTCAACCAGTCGATTCAGGAAGATAGCGTCACCATCGCCTCGGTCGTCAGCGTGATGGTCCAGCGGATGTTGGACGACCTGGGTGAAAGTGTGTATCCGCAGTCGCTGCGGTGCCTGCTGCTGGGCGGTGGTCCCGCGCCAGAGACGCTTTTGCGCGCCTGTGCCGCGCGGGGCATTCCCGTCGTGCAGACCTATGGCATGACCGAAACATGCTCACAAGCTGTCACGCTCGCCCCCGTCGATGCCCTGCGCAAACTCGGCTCGGCGGGCCGCCCCTTGGCCTCGGTCGAACTACGCGTCTGGAACGACGACCACGAAGCTGACCCAGATGAAGCGGGGGAAATTCAATTGCGCGGCCCCACCATCACCCCTGGCTACGCCGAGCGCCCCGATGCCACCGCACGCGCGTGGCAGGCTGGTTGGTTCGCCACCGGCGACATCGGCACCCTTGATCCAGAGGGTTTCCTCTACGTGTTGGACCGCCGCTCTGACCTGATCATCTCGGGCGGCGAAAACGTCTATCCCGCCGAGATCGAAGCCGCCCTGTTGGCCCACCCTGATGTGCTCGAAGCGGGCGTTACGGGTGTGGCAGATGCCCAGTGGGGTCAGGCCCCCATCGCTTTCGTGCATCTGCGCGAAGGCGCGACTGCTGATGCCGACACATTACACACGTTCCTTGCCACGCGGCTGGCACACTACAAACAACCACGCACCATTTATCTGACTGGTCCCCTGCCACGCAACGCGGCGGGCAAACTGCTCCGCCGCGAATTAGGCAAGTTGGTCGAGCCGCCCCCAGCCTAGCTGGCCCCCGCCGCCGCCTCGCGGAAGCCCATGGCATAGAGGCGGGCATATTCGCCGCCCCGCGCCAGCAAGTCCTCGTGCGTGCCT
>JACDGC010000117.1 GCA_013815535.1 Ktedonobacterales bacterium | reverse complement strand
TATATTGTGGACGAGCATGGCAATTTCGACTGGGCCATGCCAGACGAAGAAGTGCATAGTTTTGTCAACGACCTTCAGCGGCCAGTGGGGACCTGCCTCTTTGGACGCCGGATGTACGAGGTGATGACCTACTGGGAGACCGTCCACACCGCCGACGAGCCGCCCGCCGTGCGGGATTTCGCAGAACTCTGGCGGGCGGCCAACAAGATCGTGTACTCGAAGTCACTAGAGACCGTTTCCAGTGCGAGGACGCGCATCGAGCACGACTTCGACCCGGAAGTGGTCCGGCGGATGAAGAGACAGGAAGAAAAGGACATGACGGTGGGCGGTCCCACTCTCGCTGCTCAGGCGATCCAGGCCGGTTTGGTCGATGAATATCATCTGATCCTCTCTCCTGTTGTGGTGGGTGACGGCAAACTCGCCCTCCCCCACCACCTGCGCTTGAACCTCAAACTGTTGCATGAACGCCGTTTCGGCAATGGCATGGTGCACCTCCACTACCAAAACAGGACGTGATGTACCATTTCCAGGGGAAAAATAGTGGGCGCAGATTAAGCCAATTTACCATCCACGCATGAATCATCACTGCGCTTTCCCTAAAATGTGCGGTGCGAAAGGCCATGCCCCCATCACTGCGGAGAAAATCACCCGCAAAGATGGGGGCATGTCAGCCAGGGAGCCAGCGCTCTGTGGCTGACACACTACGCCTTTGGCTTGGCAGCCGTGAAATCTAGCGCCAGGACAACGGATTTTCCGACATCCGAAACGAAGGGGATGTTGGGAATCGCCAGTTTGAAATCGGCATAGTTGACCGTGGTTGTGGCGCTGCCAACCAGTTGCGTCGCACTGACTTGCTTCAAGGTGACGGTGAATACTTCGGGCTTCGTCACCTGATGGATCGTGAGATTCCCGTGCAAGTGAAACGTGACGGGCTTGCCGATGCTAAAACTCGTCGGCAGGCCACTGTAGGAGGTCGGCACGAAGGTGGCATATTCATTCGCCGCTGTGCTCGGCTGCAAAATGCGTGTATGCAAGGTGTGCGTGCGCCGGTCGTCGTCGGTCGCCAGGGTGCCTAAATCGACACGGATGGTGCTCAGTTTGCTGCGACTGGGCTGATGAGCGTCGATCAGGATCTGCCCGGCAACCTGTTGCGTCTTGCCAACGACCGTTTTAGGCTTGCCAAACAACACCTCGTGGATGGTAAAGCTGGCCGTCGATGCCGATTGACTGATGGCAAACAACGTGCCCCCACTGGTCGGCACGAGCGTCGGTGCCGTGATCGGCCCATGATATGCCTGATCGTTTTCACCACCAAAAACGTAATTGCCCGCAACGGCCCCCGCAATGATGAAGGTGAGCAGCGCACCAGCACTCAAGCTGAGCAAGATGCGACCGCGCGGTTGCTGCCACATGGTTCGCAGTCTAGCTACCCGTGCAGCGGTGGCCGCCTGAGCGCGTAGCAGTGCAGGGGTAAGTTGCTGTTGAGCCTGGCGCATCCGTTGACTGATCTCACGATGCGCGCGACTCCACGAGGGACCGAGTAATTGGTGTAGCCGAGAAAGGGGCTGACCCATATGAAAAGATTCCTCCGCCAGTGCGCTGGCATGTGAGGTGGGCGCTGCCCATCACATCCATTGCGCTTGATTATAGCGAAAGAATATGGGATTCTGATGAGAATCGTGCTCATATACAAGGGAGTCGTGCCAGTGTTCCCTAACCACGCTTTAGTCGTCTATAATGGGGAAGAGCGCTAGCAACGGGAGAAGGCACGCATGGCAGGGCAACTGGCGGAACGGGGACATGTGCTGATCGGCCAGTCTGGTGGGCCAACAGCGGTCATTAACGCGAGCCTGGTGGGGGCGATCCACGAAGCGCAGCGACTCGACGCAGTCGACGGCATCTATGGCGCGCTCAACGGCATCGAAGGCGCGTTGGCGCGGCGCATCATCGACCTGCGCCGTGAATCAGCGGCGACGTTGCAGGCGCTGCTGCATACGCCCTCCGCCGCGCTGGGCTCGTGCCGTTACAAATTGCAGCCAGAAGACCCCGCGCGGGCCGTCAACCTGATGCGTGAGCTGGGCATTCGCTATTTTCTCTATATTGGGGGCAATGATTCCGCCGACACCGCGCACCGCGTCGCGCAGGCAGCCGAAGAGATGGGCTATGATCTGCGCGTCATTGGCATCCCCAAAACCATCGACAACGATCTCCCCGTCACCGATCATTGCCCTGGCTATGGCAGTGCGGCCCGTTTCATCGCCATGATGACCCAAGATTCCGCGCGAAACACCGAAGCCATGCCCGAGCACTACCCAGTGAAGATCATCGAAGTCATGGGCCGCTATGCAGGCTGGCTGGCCGCCGCCGCCGCGCTGGGCCGACAAAAACCCGAGGACGCGCCACACCTCATCTACATGCCTGAATATGCCTTTGACCCAAATGACTTTCTGAGCCGCGTGCGGGCGACCGTGCGCCAGCGAAGCTACTGCGTGGTCGTGGTGGCCGAGCATCTGGCCGACGCGGCTGGGCGGCAATTAGGTGAAGCCATGGCGCAGGGCGTGGATGCCTTTGGGCATCCATTAGTGGCGGGCGTGGCCCAGACCCTCGTGGACCTCGTGCGCAGCGAATTGGGCATGCGTGCCCGTTTCGACAAGCCTGGCGACATGCAGCGAATGTCGACCATGCACATCTCGGCGACGGACCGCGACGAAGCCTATCAGGCGGGGCGGATGGCGCTGCGCTACGCCGTGCGGGGGGTGACGGGCAAGATGGTGACGCTGGTGCGCACCAATGGTCCGCGCTATGCCTGTGAAACGGGGTTAGCCGATCTCGAACGCATCGCCAATGAGCAAAAACTGATGCCCGCCAACTATGTCACCCCTGATGGGGTCAATGTTACCCCCGCCTTCTTGGACTATGTGCGCCCGCTCATCGGCGACCCGCTACCCCAGCATGCAACACTCCGTGGCGAACGCCTGCAATGACCGAGGAGTACATGCCAGTGGCAGTATGCTGCTACGCCGTAGGCACAATGGGCACTCGCTGCCCAGCAATGGCAGCACCACTCCGAGCGCGATGATGCCGATGGTCTCGCGCAACTGCTGCGCCGCCGGATACCCCCAGATGCGAAATGTTGGACGCCGCTACCAGTTCGGGTCGCGGCCAACGAGGGCAAAGAGCTTGGCTTGGGCGTCGGCATCATCGGCTACGGGTCGAGCAGCTTGATAGACGCCCATGTGGCGCCATTCGTCAGCGTGGGGGGCGATCAGGTCGTAAGCACTCTTGACCAATTCACCCGGCAGCGCGCGGTCGACGCCGATCAATTTGGCGAAGTCATACGCGCGGAAAACGCGGAAGCTGGTCGGGTGGGTGATGGCTTCGCGAGCCGGAAAATCGCCATAGGTGAAGTGTACCGTGCGTTCGGGATCGTAATGCTGCGTAATCGCGCTGATGGCGGCATCGGAGTAGCGCTGGTAGGCTGCCAGTGGATCGGCGCCCAGCAGGTCGCCGTCATATTTACTGCCGACGTCAGCGATGGTTTTACCAGCAAAGCTATCGGGGATCCAGGCTGTGTCATAGGCATGGTAATTCAGAATGTCGCGTAGCGTGAGCGTGCTGCGGTCCTGCGAACGCCCCAGTTCGAACCACTCTGGCAGATGCAGCGTCAACTGCTCGGGCTGAATCTGTTGGACGACGCCCACGAACGTCCGCTCGGCCAGGATAAACACATCATTTTCTTGCATCGTGAGGACTCCTTATACGTTCAGTCTAGCACACGCCTCCTGCTCACACGACAAAGGCGCCTGCGCTCGCCAACACACCAAGTGACCACAATGGCGGTGCCCTTCTGGCAGTATGAGTGTCAGCAAGGCGATTGCCCGTGCGGTGGATGACGCGAACTTTCCCCTCCCCCATTCTGAGAAATTAGCTGGAGAGCGGGTACGCCTGCACCGCACTGAAGTTCATCCCCGATCTCCCCGGCCCGACAAAACACCCTTTTAAGGTGAGGGGACCAACGCCTACCACTGCTCCCAATGGACGACTTTGTCGAGTGGCTCACGACCAGCGGGCTTGAAATCGGTGCCCAAGGTATAAGCAACCGGGATCATGGCGGCCTGCGTCACCTTGTCGAAGGGGATGCCCAGCACATCCGCCGCGTCTTGCTCATAAAACAAATGGATCGTCGTCCAGACGGTGCCCAGGCCCCGTTCGCGCGCCGCCAGCATGAAGCTCCACGTCGCGGGGAGGATTGACCCCCAGGTGCCAGCTTGCTCGCGCGCCGCCTTGCCGTCCATGCGCCCTCGGATGCAGGGAATGACGAGCGCGGGCACCTCGTGCATGTGTTCCGCCAGATAGTCAGATGAATCGACGACGCGCTGCATGGTCGCGGCTTTAGTGGGGTCAGCTAACACGCGCCCAGTCACGCCCGCCGTCAACTGGCGATAGTCCGCAAAGCCACGCCGATAAATATCACCCAGTGCTTGGCGCTTAGCGGGATCGGTGACGACGACAAAGCTCCATGTCTGGCTATTGCCGCCCGTGGGCGCTTGGACGGCGATATCCAAACATTCTTTAAGGACCTCAGGTTCGACGGGGCGGGTGAAGTCGAGCCGTTTACGAACCGAGCGCGTGGTGGTCAACACCTCATCAGCGGAAAGGGAAAGATGCATGGGGGCGATCCTTTCGGGGATGCGAATTCTTCTCCCCATCGTATCGCCCCATGACCCTCTTTAGCAAATGCACGGCGGCTTATTTCGCGTTGCGGCGCAACAACCATGTGACCACAGCCCCCGCCAAGAGGCCAAACGTGGCGATCTGCCCGGCAACGATGGTGCGACCATGGCGATGCTCTTGCAAGGCAGAGAAGAAGGGGCGGTGACCACGGGCATCGGTTGACGGTGTGGCAACAGTGGCAGCGACAGGGACGGCAGCGTCGGCCACGCCCGCGGTGGCATCGTCGGTGCGCGTGGCAGCGGGGATGACCCCCGAGAGTTGCGCACGTTGGGCATCGATCTCGGTGAGGATCTCTTGCAGGTCGCCCATGGTTTCGCGCTTGCCAGCCACCCAGGAGTTGAGTTCCGCGCCGAGCAGCATAATGAACGCCAGGAAGTTGTAGAAGATCAGGATGACGATAGCAAAGCCCACAATTGCCCCAGAGTTATTGGGGCGCAAAAAGTTCGTCGTGTACCACGGAAAAATCTTTTCGTATAACACGAGCAGCACGCCAGCAAGCAGTGC
This sequence comes from Ktedonobacterales bacterium, assembly GCA_013815535.1. Taxonomy (GTDB): domain Bacteria; phylum Chloroflexota; class Ktedonobacteria; order Ktedonobacterales; family JACDGC01; genus JACDGC01. The sequence goes on along the minus strand of JACDGC010000117.1, from coordinate 3,569 downwards.
CCCCGGCCACGTATGCCCCCAGTCGGGCGACTGGTTGGGGATGATGATATAGATCACACCAAACATGATCGCCGCGAAAACCACCGTCGCCAAGAAAACCGCGAACGGCACCAGCACCGCCACGCCCGAGAGTGACGAGGGTTTCAGGGCATCGAGAATAATCTGGGGCACGATGGAGGCTAGCAAGAAGAGCGGCACCAGCACGATGAAGACGGCCAACATGGTGAGTGCCATCAGGTTTTGCTGCACCAACTCGCGGGCACGCAGGCGAAAGATGATGCCGAAACAATTTTCGAGCACGATGAAGAAACGCGACCCCAAAAAGATGGAGGAAATGAGACCGACAATGAGGAAAACGCCCGCGTCACGCCGCAGATTATCCGCCGCTGACTGCACCAGCGGTTGGCCAGCATCCGAGGGAAAGATGGCACCGATGTGTTGGATGAGCGTTTTTTCCAACTCGGGATTGATGGCACCAAGGGTGAAGCCGAGCACCGCCAGCACGATCAGCAAAAGCGGTAAACTTGCCATCAAAAAGTTGAAGGCTAACATCCCCGAGAGATTCAAAATCCAGTCATTGTTGAGCTTGCTCACGAAGGCGGTCACAGGCTTGAGTCGCTCACGCATGGGGGTTCCTCCTTGGCTGGTATCTCATCAATTTTCTTGCCAGCCAAACGCTTTCTTCGGCATCGTACCATATTGCATCGCGTGTGCAATACCTCAGCGGATAACCAGCGCCGCTGGAGCAGCAAAGTCCGACAGCGTCGCGTCCCCTTGACAAGTCAGCGGCTTTTTTCAGGCAACGCCATAGCGCAGGGCGTCCGCGACCCGCATCGCCCGCCAAGTGGCCCGCACATCATGAACACGCACCAAAGCCGCGCCACGCTGCACCCCCGCCACCGCAGCGGCCAACGAGGCTTCCAGCCGCTCCGCCACCGGGGCGTCATCAAGGATGGCCCCCAACGTTGATTTGCGCGAGACGCCCAGCAACAGGGGTCGGCCCAGCGCCAGCAAGGCATCGAACCGTCGCACCAAGGTCATGTTTTCCGCGGGGGTATTGCCGAAGCCGAAGCCAGGGTCCAGGATGACGTGGTCCCATGGCACGCCCGCCGCCAGCGCGCGATCGATGCCGCGTGCCAGATAGCGGGCCACCTCCGCCACGACATCGTGTTTGCTGATGCCGCGCATATTCGCCATCAGGATCAGCGGCACCCCGGCCATTGCAGCCACGCGTGCCAGATCTGGCTCGGCATGCAGGCCGCTGATATCATTGAGCATGTTCGCGCCTGCTGCCAGCGCCGCCTGGGCAACCATCACAGAGGTCGTATCAACGGAGATGGGAATGTGCGGCGGCAGCACGGCCCGCAACGCGCGAATGGCAGGCCCGACACGCGCCGACTCGACGGCGGGTGGCACTGCCGCCGCATTGGGGCGGCTAGATGCGCCCCCCACGTCGATGATGTCGGCTCCCTCAGCCACCTGCGCCAGCCCCTGGGTGGCCGCGGACTCGGCCCAGGCGGCGGCATCCGCACCCACCGCCAAGCCATCGCCCGAGAAAGAATCGGGGGTCATATTGACGATGCCCATGATGAGGGTGCGTTGGCCCCATGCCAACTGAAAATCGCCCCAGGTCAACGCGGGATAGCGCGGTTCGTGCATGGGTTGTGATGCCTCCGATTAAAAAATGAGCAAAGATGACGATGGGAGTTCAGGTGCCGAGCAGGCCCCAGGACTTCAATGAACGTTCCAGGTTGAGCGCGAAGATGCCCTGGAGGATCGCCTCCACATCATCGCGGGTGCGTGCATCCAGCCGCATGACGGGCAAGGCATGCCATTCCGTCGATTGCACCAGCCGCAGCACCTTCAGCGTCAGCAGGGGCAGGGGACGGATGCCATAGCGCGAACACGTGGGACAGATCGCCCCTCCGAGTTCGGCATTGAAGCCGTTGTTTTCGACGGGTTGGAGGGCTGCTTCGCAGACGACGCAGCGGTGAAACGCGGGACGATACCCCAGCATATCCAATAAGACCAACTCGAAAGAGCGCATGGTTGCCCAGCCGCGTGCCGTTGGCCCTGCCTGATTCTGGGGGACGGGGTCCGCCAGCCACGCTTCGGCATCGGCGTCCAGTCGGCGCAGCGTGTCGCGCGCCAGGGCGTAGATGTCGTCGTGTTGCTCGCGGTCCTCCAGTGAGCGCCCCAGTGCCTCAGCAACGGTGTAGCCCGCCGTGGCGTGCCACAGACTGTCGCGCAGGTGGTCGAAGCGTTCCAGCACCACGCCCTGCGTCACCACGTCCAATTCGCGCCCCGTCGCCAACACGAATTGCCCGCGCGTCAGCAGATCGACCGCGCTGGCAAGTTTGCTGGTGATCTTACGCGACCCCTTGGCAATGAAGCGTATTTTGCCATATTGAGGCGTCATGACTGTGAGGATGCGGTCTGCCTCACCATAGTTCGTATGGCGAATGACCAGCCCCTCAGTTTTATAGATGTGTGGTGTGGGCACGCGCGAACCTTCCCGCCAATGGTATGAAGATATCGTAGCATATATTCATTCTGCTGGGGGGCGCGGGGAATGGCAATGAAGGTGCTTAAAAAGCAGCCCTCAATCTTCGTCACGCTCGATGGCCCGGGAAGGTTCGCCCACGTGGCCCTGACGCTCGTCGCGGGCAATAGCAATACCCGCGCTGGTGCCCAAGCGGTCGGCCCCGGCCTCCACCAAGGCACGCGCCTGGGCCAGCGTGCGAATGCCGCCGCTGGCTTTCAGTCGCACGCTCAACGGCAATGCCGCGCGCAGCAAACGCAGATCCTCCACAGTTGCGCCGCCACCCAGCATGCCCGTGGAAGTTTTGACGTAATCCGCTCCGGCTTCGGTGGCCGCCTGCGCGGCGATGAGCTTTTCTTCGCGCGTCAACAAGCCAGTCTCGATGATGACCTTGACCGTCACATCGCGCGTGCGCCGGGCGACTTCGATGACCGCCGCCAGGTCGTCCCGATAGCGCCCATAGGCGCGCCCACGCAACAGGCCGATGGCGCTGACGACATCCAATTCGCGGGCACCATCTTCCAATGCGCCCAGAGCTTCGGCGATCTTCACTGCGGTGGTGGTCGCGCCGAGGGGGAAGCCCACGACACTGGCGACGCGCACCGCTGATGCGCGCACGCCCACCGCTGCCAAGGCCACATGGAGCGGGTTCACACAGACCGCCGCGAACCCCCATTCACGTGCCTCCGCACAGAGGCGGCGAATATCATCCTCCGTGGCGGTAGCAGCAAGCAAGGTATGGTCAATGGCAGCGGCAATCATAGCAGATGTTTCCATTCCGCGCGTGGCGCATGTGGAGGGATCGCTGCACATTGTATCATGCACACGCGCACCATGCTTTACCTATATCTTGGGGGCAGCGTTATGTCATTCGTTATGTGAATGATGGGCTTTTTGAGTGATGCTCTTTCATTTCCACGAATATGAGAATATAATAGCGATACGATGGGTAGTGCGACCACGGCAGAATAGGGATGTCACCCTTGGCGCGCGTTTTTCTGTGAGGGGATGCAGCACATGCATGATG
>JACDGC010000116.1 GCA_013815535.1 Ktedonobacterales bacterium | reverse complement strand
GGAAGATCTGGTCAGCCTCGGGGGTGGTGGGACCATTCGCCGCCTCGACGATCAGTTTGGTCTGGATGCGGTCGGCGTTGTGGTGGGTCAGTTGCCCCTCGGTGGCGGCAGGGATGAGGATGTCGCACGGCGTCTCAAGCAGCTGAGCGTTGGTGATCTCTTGCGAACCGGGCATCCCCTTGAGTTTGCCGTGCTCTTTGATGTATTGTTTGGCCAGGGTGATGTCGATGCCATTGGCATTATAGATGGCCCCATAGATATCGCTGAGCGCGATGATCTTGCAGCCCGCATCATGCATTAGTTCCGCCGTGACGGAGCCGACGTTGCCAAAACCTTGGATGACCACCTCGGCCCCGACGAAGGGAATGCCCAGATGCTTGGCGACCTCGCGGGCGACGATGAAGACGCCGCGCCCCGTCGCCTCGATGCGCCCCTCGCTGCCGCCGATGACGACGGGCTTGCCAGTGACGGCGGCGGGCACGTTGTGGCCGCTGTGCATCGACAGCGTATCCATGATCCACGCCATGATCTGCCCATCCGTGTTCACATCGGGCGCGGGGATGTCGATATCTGGCCCGATGATGACGGAGATCTCGGTGGCATAGCGGCGGGTGAGCCGCTCCAGCTCGTGCTTCGACAGTTCGCGGCGGTCCACGTTCACGCCGCCCTTCGCGCCACCATAGGGGATGCCCAGCACGGCGCACTTCCACGTCATCAGCATCGCCAGCGCGCGCACTTCATCGAGCGAGGCTTCGGGCGAATAGCGAATGCCACCCTTGGCAGGGCCGCAGTTGACGTTGTGCTGCACGCGATAGCCCTCGAACATCCGCACGCTGCCGTCATCCATCCGCACCGGAAAGTGCACTGTCAGTTCGCGCTTGGGCGTGCGCAAGATCGCTTGCAATTCTTCATCCAGCCCCAGCAATTGGGCCGCCGTGTCAAATTGGCGCAGCACGCCGCCATAGAACGATGTCGTCACCACATCACTAATAGCCATAATGGTCGATTCCTCCTCATGTCTTCACTGACTGAAATCCACTCGCACCATCGCAAGCGGATGAGATGGCACTGTCATAATACCAGATCAACGGTACAATAGGCGGTCTGCATCTCGGTTTCGGCAACGCCAACCATAATGCGGCGCACGTTGGCGATGCCACGCGCCGCCAATTCCACACGCATGCGCCCGGCGAACCATTCGGCCAGCCGCTCCGCCGTGGCATTGTCAAAGGGCAATGTCACCACGCTGGCAGCGGGCAACACAAAACGCGCGCCGTCGTTTAGATGAATGTGCCATTCGGCCTCATCGGCACTGCGCTCCAGGCGCAGAAAGGGATTGTGCAGCGGCAACAGAAAACGATGGTTGACCTCGCTGATCAAGCTCCGCATCATCGCCTTCACCACCCCAAAATCCAGCAGATAACTGTCGGTCGTCAAGTCGTCGCCCCACAGTTCGGCGCTCACCCCATAGTTATGCCCGTGGAGCGGCTCGTAGGTGCCATCCAGGGTGATGAAGTGGGCCGCGCTAAAGCTGAGGTTGCCGCCCGCGATGACGATCTTCCAGGTCACTGCTTGGCTCCTTTGGCACGGTGGCAAACGGTCCACGTGAGAGATTGGCCCCCACTGGTGGGGGCCATTGCTCACCTATTCTACCATATCTGGTGCCGATTTGCGGGCGATGACGGCGTAAAGCGGATCGCTGCCACCCCCCCACCACCGCGCGGCAACCCCCGCGTGGCGGATGACCTGGGGCGCGTCAAAGCCCCCCGCCGCCGCGAAATAGCCGGTCACCAGGTCGATGTGGCCTTCGTCATCGCGTTCGCGCCACGCACGAATCGCCTTCGTGGGGAACATGCGGTTCGAGAACGCCACGCAAAACGGACCCGTGGGCCGCAAAATTCGGGCGACTTCACGGAAGACGGCCACGGGCTTTGTCAGGTATTGCACCGACACCGCGCACACCACCGCACCAAAATAGGCATTTGGGAAAGGCATGCGCGGGTTCGCGTTCAGGTCTTGCACCACTGCCGCGCCAAGCTGGGGATTCGCCCGCAGTTCCGCCGCGTTCATCCCCAGCCCAGCGATCTCGCCCAACTCGACATCCATAGGCAGGTGTGAATAGCGGCTGCTCATCAGATCCAGCACATGGGCTTCAGGGCCGAGGGGAGTCAGCAACTCGCGGTAGATGCTGGTCAGCGTGGCGATGGCACCGTCGTCGATGTGCGCCACCATCCGCGCCTGTCGATAAAACTCACCATCGGGCGTGGCGTCATCTTTGTCGCGCCCGTCGGGGCCAAGCAGATCATTTTCGCTCGCCATGGGAAAGAGCCTCCCCTATTCGGCTAGAATGATCTGAATCATACGAGGAAGGGGCCGGGGCGTGCAAAGCAAGGAGGCAACATAAGGGATCAACACAGCCTCAAGCAAGCACCAAAACCTAGGCGTCTTCTTCTCCCATCAGCACTCGCCTTACTAAATCCATATCAACAAGAGAAATACGGAAAATACGCTTATCAAAAGGATCAGGTTCAATATGAATGCGGCCTGCTTCCTCAAGAACCGCCATAGCATTTTCAATGATACGTCTTCCCTTTCCAGTTTTTGACTGTAACTCTATGACCGCCCTAGTTTTGGCGATGTAGTTCGGAGAAGACATGACCGGACATCCCCTTTAGTGAGAATAGCGTTTGGTCCTCGTATAGTACCACAACAGCGAACTAGCTAAAAAGTTACGATTCCATATGCAACGTATTGACACTTATAGAAACATCGTGTACACTACTATTCGAGCAGAGCAGCGACTACTCTCGGTGAGAGTGGCGTTTGGACTGTTCTGCTCTTTTATCTACGGAAGGAGAACATATCTCATGCTCGCAAGCGACAGCGACTCACCAACGCGACACATTGCCCTACCAGTGGATCTGTCCATCATGAACCCCGCGACCACTTGGGGTCGCCTTTCCGGCGAGGAACAAGGGCGCTTCTTGCTGGTGGCCATGAAAACCCTGAACCATCGCCCCCTGCCCGACCCCAACTGGCACGGCTTGCAGAGCATGGGGCTGACCTGCGTGGTCGGTGGCCATCTCGTCCTCGCACCCGCTGGGGTGTTCTTGATGCAACACATCATCGAAACCGAGTTCGCCTGGCTGACGGAATGGATCTGAAGCGTGCCAGGGCCATCATTGATGCAATGGTGGCTCTGACACGTGTGCATTCAACTGGGCTACGCGGCGCGGCGACCGTGCACCAGCACCCCGCCAACGACGCCCACCGTGGCCAGCGCGAGCGCGGCCAGGCTCACCAGCGTAAGCGCGTCGGGGTGCATGATCGACTGGGCCCGCAACGCCTGCCACGTGAGGATGCCGATGAGCGCCAGATAGGCCACGCCCGCCGTCACGACGATGGCCACACGGTGGCGCATATCCAGCCAGGCGGCGGTCTGCGCCACCAGAATGCCCACAATCAACAGCACCTGCAACCCATGCAGCCCAAAGAAATGCGGCACGCGCAGGTCACCAGCAACGGTGCTCCACCCAAGCAGCGGCAGCCCCGGCCCGCCATCCGTCACGCCCACCGTGTGCGCGCCACCAATGGGCAACCCATGGCCCGCCTGAGCGTTCGCCAACTGCGCCGCGTTCGGCGTGGTCATGAGGAATGCGACGGCCATCCCGACCAGCGCGGTGATCATCCCCAGCCGCAATGACCACGCCCAGGCCGCATCTGGCAGCCGTTGGCGCAGCAACAAGATCGCGGCGACGAGGCCCATCGTCCACACCAACACGATGAAGACGGCCATCGTCTCGAAGACCGCCCCATCAAAAGGCGTGGCAAAGTTGAAATGGCTGGTGGTGCCACGCACGACCTGCATGGTGATCAAGCCCACCTCCACCAGCAACCCCACACCCATCACGTTCGTGATGATGGCGATGGTGCGGCGGTGCCCCTCAACGAATGTGAGCAGGTATAACACCGTGAAGGTATAAATGCCGGTCGAGATGGCGAACTTCAGCGGCTTGATCCACGCGGGCGACCCCGTGATGACCTGTGGATCGACAATCAGACCGATGATTGCCACGAGGGCCAACGGCACCATCGTCAGCCCAGCAAAAGTGAAGAAGGGGCTGACACGCAGCAACTTTTGAAAGAACGTGCGTGTGCTGTCACGAGCCGGTGCCGCAGCAGGCGCGAGTGTCGCGTTTTGCATGATAGGGTTCCTCTTTCATATGATAATTTCGCGATAAAACTGTCCTGAAACCAGCATACGTCTTTGCGGGTCAGGCGACCTCTATCGGCGGTCATGGGTGGGGGCACATCTTTCCCCATGACCAGCGATAAAGGGTCAGCCTGTCATTTCTTGGCAGCGTGGGCACGATACCAAGCCAGGGTCGCTTCCAGGGCCGCGCGGTGCGGCGTGGGAGTGAAACCGAAGGCGCGGGTAAACTTGCCGCCATCCATGACGAAGGGTTGGGTGAATTCATAACTCATCTCGATCGTTTCACGAATGGGAGTGACGAAAAGCCCCACAAGGCGCATCATCAAGGGCGAGACGGCGACGGCGCGCGCCCGCCTCCCCGCGACCTCCGCCGCCAACGCGACGAATTGCTGCGCCGTCAGCGCCTCGGCGGCGGGGATGTGCCACGCTTGGCCCAGCGCTTCGTCGCGCTCCCCCAAAACGATCAAGCCGCGCGCGAAATCATTCGTATAGTTGAGGATGTGCGGCACATCGATGCGTCCGGGCCACTGCACCGCTTTGCCCGCCAGCACCTGCCCAAAAAACATCGCGCCCGTGCCCGAAGATGGAGCAGCGGGGCCATAATAATCCGCTGCGCGCCCCAGCGCCACGCGCACGGTGCCGCTGCGATGTGCCGCCAGCAAGGTCGCATCCAGCGCCACGCGCACATTCCCCTTGCGCGTACCTGGCTGCTGGGGCAGATCCTCGGTCAGGGGCTGCGTCGTTGGGGAATACACATACAGATTATCAGCCATCACCAGTTTGGCCCCTGCGGCGGCGGCGCCAGCGATGGCGGCGTCAACAAGCGCCGGAAAGCGTTGCGCCCACTTATCATAGGGCGGGTTCGTGCAACAATAGACCACCGCCGCCCCCGCGCAGGCTGCCCGTGCGCCCTCCGCCGTGCTCGCATCCGCCACCAGTGCTTCGGCCCCGGCAGGCAACTCCCCCGTGCCCGTGCGACTGACCGCCCGCACGCGCTTGCCTTGCTGCACCAATTCACGCACCACCGCGCTGCCAACCCCGCCAGTGCCGCCCAAAACCACATGCAACTCGTTCGCATTCGCCATTGTCTCTTCCTCTTTTCATGAACGTGCTAGCACACTCGTGCTGATGTCCAAACCTCACGGCTAAGGCGTGACGACAACGCGCCCTACCATCCCCGGATGCACGGTGCAGTGATAGGTGAAAGTGCCTGCCTTGGTGAAGGTGTACTGATAGGTCTGCCCCTTTTTGAAGAGGCCACTATCCGCCATGCCATTATTAAAGGTGACGCTGTGGGGCGCGTCATCACCATTCGTCCAAGTGACAGTGGTGCCGATGGGCACCTGGATGTTGGCTGGCCCCACCGCGAAGTTACTCAAAGCCACCTGCGTAACGCCCGTGATGGGCGCCGCCGTCAATTGGGCATTCTGTTGCGCCGTCTCTTGATAGCCCATATACCCACTGATGCCGAAATATAATCCGGTGACGATGACCACAGTGATCGCGCCGCCAATGAGCCAGCGCCGCGTGTTAGTTCGCATGCATTCCACTCCCTTTCGTGACCAAAACCCTAGGCGTCCGCCGCGCAGCGCCTCCCTACAAGAAGTGTCCACCCTCACGTTGCGTGAGAGTCAAGAGGGTTTCCGACCACTTTGGGCAAGCCCGCTAAAACTCAACGGCGCCCCCTGCTGATCCCCCCAACACGGCACGACCGACCGCACCCAAACTGCACCCACTTTCCGCCGACACTCATGACCTTTGCCCCTCAAGTCGCGCCAAATTCGGGGATATAACCAGTGAAGAAGCACCACACAGGAGGCAGGGCATGCGGCGCATACGACCACGAAGATTCAACCAGGGGAGCCACCACGATGGCCAGCCAGCGCGTCCAGTCCGCGCATCACGACGGCCAGCGGCGCCACCTGGGGCACGCCAGCGCCTGCTCTTGCTCCTGTTCCTGGGGGTCACGCTGGCGCTGGGGGGCTGCTCGCTGGACGCCTCACCAGCCAGTGGCAACGGCGTGCCCGGCTTGCAGATCACCGTGAATGGGCCAACAAGCAGCACCACGACGAATCCGTCAAAGACGGCGACGTTGCCAAACGGCAGCGCCACCCCCAGCAGCAACGACCCCAGTTCGTCGCTGCAAATCCTGGGCCTCATCACCGTGCTGAGTCTGGCCCCATCGTTGATCATGATGGTGACGGGCTTTACGCGCATCATGATCGTGCTGTCGTTCCTGCGCTCGGGCTTGGGGGCCCAGCAGGTGCCGCCGAACCAAGTGGTGATCGGGCTAGCGCTCTTCCTGACGGTCTTCGTCATGGCCCCCACCTGGCAGCAGATCAATGACACCGCCATCACACCCTATTCACAAGGGAAGATCACCCAACAAGTGGCGCTGGACCGCGCCCAGTTGCCATTGCGGGGCTTCATGTTTCGCCAGACCCGCGAAAAAGACCTGTCGCTCTTTATCTACCTCGCCAAAATCAAGGCCCCCCGCACCCAGGCCGATGTACCCACCTATGTGTTGATCCCCGCCTTCATCCTCAGCGAGATCAAAACCGCGTTTCAGATGGGCTTCTTGATCCTGCTCCCCTTTGTCGTGATCGATCTGGTCATCTCGACCTCGCTCATGTCCGTCGGCATGATGATGCTGTCGCCCACCATCGTGTCGCTGCCTTTCAAGCTGTTGCTCTTCGTGCTGGTGGATGGGTGGGGGCTGGTGGTGCGCTCATTGGTCCTCAGCTTTCACTAGCCAGACAAGTTATCAACATTTTTGTGGATATCTTTATATAAAAGTGGATATCTTGTCTGTAATGTTCGCGCCTCCGCTCATCCCCATCATCCACAATGACTTGTCCACACGTGGATAATATGGGGATGGGCGGGATAAGCTGGGGATGAATTGGGGATAGTTTTCCCCCAATGTGGACAAGCGCAAAGCACACCGCAAAGATATCCACGCTCATCCACACTAATGCCAAGTTGTGCGAGACTTTTCCACAAACTATCCCACCGCCAATCTCTGGCAGGGCCTTGCCGCAGCAGGGTTATCGACAGCATCCACAGCCCTATTACTGCGACGACTATCTTATATATGAAAAAGAAAAAAGATCCTAGCCGATCTTAGGGATGTGGGAAATGTGGATAACGGAAGGGGGCAGGCGCTATCATCCTTTTTGGGTGCTGCGCCGATCTCCCTATTTTTATCAATATCATAATAAAAGGGTAGTGAGACGCTCCTCGTGTTATATGATGGTGTCGCTGATTCACGGTCAGGCAGGTCATGTGCTGCTCATCGTTTGTGCTGACGACGACCTCTGAGAAGGCCATCAAATAGTGACTTGTACACAATATCCACAATGCGTGGATAAGTTGGCATTGCAGGGTTATGCTGGCATCACATTGAACCGGTCTCAGCGCAGGTGGGGCCTAGCAAGAAGGGGAGTGTTCCACGTGGAACACTCCCCTTCTTGCTCAAGGGGAATTATTTGCTTTGACGCAAGAACGTTTGCAACGAGAGGTTGTCGAGGGCGGTCAACACGCGCTCGATGTCGGCCACCACCTCTTCGAGCAACGGGGGCAGCCATTCTTCTTGATGGGTGGGGTCTTCTTCGTCACTCCAGCGCTGGCGACCACGTCCATGGCGGTTGGTGCTGCGTTGGCGCTCCATCAGTTCGCGCAGCGAAGTGAGGCTCTCGGGATTCCACAACGGCAGTTCGACGTGTTGTTGCAGCGTCAGGCTCTCGGCCTCCAGCCCGCTCTCGCCTGAAATGACGCCGATGCTGGGGCGCGTCTCGATGGCGCGGCTCGAATTTTCGCTGGCGCGAAACTTCAGCATCCGCACCAGCGGTTTCAGGTCCACTTCGTCCAGGGGGATGCCATCCAGCGCCACCGTGTAGGCCAGGTCTAGCGCCAGTGGGGGCACGTCCTCGGTGTGCAGGTGGGGGCACGTCTCATTTGGCTCGTGAAAGAACTCACACACGCCCTGGGGGCCGTCTAGCGAGAGTGCCGTATCCAACGGACTCCAACTGTACGAGAGGCTGCATGTAGCCTTATGCTCGGCTTCTTCACAAGGACCCAGGTGACAGACGGCCTCAAACTCGCGCTCCATTGTCTCGATGTTCAGCCAACTGTCGGGGTGGGTGGTGATGCCCGTCGTCTCGGCGGCGCGCAAAAAGAGGCGCGTGACATCTTCAAACGTGATCATCTGGCATGCTCCCTGGCAGCGGCACCTATTTCGTCGCTCGTCGCTGCCTTTCATTGATCATACAACGCCGACGCTACAGGTGATATGCTTTGATGAGATGATAGGCGTGACCACAGGTGGATAACTGTGTGGAAACGTGGATAACCCCAAGGGAGAATAGTGATGGTGGGGCGGCAGGTGCGCGCGGTCGCTGTTGGCAATCGCATCAACCCAGCGGCGTGGCAGACGGACGCAGCGGCGATGCACGAGATCACCCGCATCGTTGGGTTGGCCGTGCCGCACCTCTCCACCACCCTGCCCAATCTGATCGTATTGGGCGAGCTTTTAGGGCTGCCCGGTGCGTTGCTGGGTCGGCGGGGCGCGCTGGCGCGAAGCCGCACGACCGCCCAGGGCGCCTTGACC
>JACDGC010000115.1 GCA_013815535.1 Ktedonobacterales bacterium | reverse complement strand
TTGCCCCAACTCAGCCCAACGACTCCAGATAGGCCAACACCGCTGCGGCCTCCGCGCCCCCCTTGCGCGCATGCACGATGAGGGGAATGCCATGTGGGCCAGCAACCCCCAGCGTGGCAGGGAAAGCCGCCAACGTCGCTCGCACGATCTCAAGGTGCCCCAACATCGTCGCGGCGAACAGGTCTAGCCGTGCGCCATGCTCTAGCAAATAGAGGGCGATGTCGCGCCGCCCCATGTGGGCAGCAGCGCCCAGGGGCGTCTCCCAGTCGCCACCTCCCCAGTCCCAGGCGCAGTTGATGAGCGCGGGCGTCTGGGCCAGCAGTTCTCGCACGCGGGCCAAGTCACCATGGGCATTCGACACCATATCCTTCACCAAGGTAGGGTCGATGGCGGTGGGTTGTTCTTGCACTTGCATGGCAATGTTCCGATCCTTTCTCTGTGCGCCCGTCACGGTCACGTTCGGGCACCACTCGCCGCAGTATGCCACTGATTCCCCACCTGGACTTCTCGGAAATCACCCAATTGACGACGGTAGCGGTCAGGTGAGGTGCCCATCAGTTGACGAAAGCGCGCCGTAAAACTAGTGACACTGGTGTAGCCCACCGCCGCGCAGATTTCGACAACTGGTTGCTGCGTTGCCCGCAAGAGCTGGCATGCCTGGGCAATCCGCCACTCCGTCAGACATTGATGGGGCGTCTCACCGAAAACTTGGCGAAAGGAACGCAACAGATGGTTTGGCGACATGCACGCCACCCGCGCAATGGCATCCAGCGCTACATCCTCCGTCGCACTGGCGCGAATGAAGTCGCGAGCGCGATGCACCCGGCGATAGACCTCGTCGCGCGTGGCGGGCCGCTGGGCGGGCAGGGCATCTACCTCACGCTGCGCCACGGCCTGCACCCGCAACAATGCCCCCATCAGTTCATGCAGCCGCTCTTCATGCCACAACCGCGCGGTCTGCCCAGCCGCGATGGCCGCCTGCATCCGCTGCACGATTGGCAGCACCAGGGCATCCGCCGCATACACCCGTTCATAGAAATGGATGGGGCCACCGCTGGCGGCTGGCTCAGCCAAAAGATCCGCCGCGCGCGTCGTCAGCGACCGCGCGACCGACTCCGCAAACCCCGGCGCAAAGAAAACACACGCCGACCGCGCCCGCTGAATCTGCAAGGTATACGGCTGCCCCGCATTGATGATGAGGAACTCGCCAGGCGTCACGCGCTGCCGACCACCTTCGACCTCATAGACCGCCTCACCCGCGAGGTACACCTTCAGCGAGAGCGCGTGCGCCCCCTGCCACTCATGGTGGGGCACATAGCCCGAGAAGATGAACGACTGTGGGCCCAGCGTGATCGCCATGGTCCCCCCTAGCGCCGCCGCTTCGTCGCGTCCTCGGCGGCCTTCACCTGCGCCAAAATCTGGCGCACCTGCGGTTCCAACGTCGGATCGATCTGCAATGCTTGGTCCAGCATCGACCGCGCTTGATCGAAGTTGCCACGTCCCACCGCGACGAAGCCAAGTTGCAGCAGCAGTTGCGCGCTCACCAGCCCCAATTGCAGGGCGCGTTCCAGGTGGGGCGCGGCGTCTTCATAGGCTTGCGCTTCCATCATCATGTTCCCCAGCAGGGCATGCGCCATGGCATCCTCGGGATCGGTCGTGATGGCATCTTCATAGACCATGCGTGCTTCTTCGGGGCGGTTGGCCATCTCCAAGGCGCGGCCCAGCCGCCAGCGCACCTGCGGCGACGCGGGGTCCAGCTTCTGCGCGCTCTCGAAGGCGCTGACGGCCTCGCGCGACTGCTCCTTGCGCATCAGCAGATCGCCCAGGTCAGCCCAGGCCCCCACCGATGGCTCCAATTCGATGGATTCGCGCAGGAACGTTTCGGCTTCGTCCAGTTCGCCACGCGCCGTCTGCAACTCACCCAGAATCGTCAGCACTTCGGCATTGCGATCCAGCGCCAGCGATTCGCGCGCCGCCGCCGCCGCCAAGTCGAGCCACCGGAGGGTATTGGCCTCATCGTTTTGCTCGGCATAGGTCTGTGCCTTGCGGAAATCCAGCGAACTGAGGTCGCGGAAGAGCCGTGCCTTGTCGCTGAAATGCGCCAGCATCCGCTGGGTGATGGCAGCAGCGCGGTCCCACTGGGCGATCTGGATGGCACGGTCGTGCAAGCGCTCATGCAATGGGCGGTCCGTCATCAGCCGCATCAGCGCGCACTCGCCCCGGCTCATGCTCTCTTGCGCCAGCGCGAAGATCTTCAGCGACGTTTCACGCGAAGCCTCTTGCGACTGGGGCTGCGTTTCGGCGGCGCGTTCGGCCTCCACCCACAGTTCATCGCTCCGCTTCACCAAGTCATCGATCGGTTGCGATTGCGCGGCCAGCCCTTCGTCTCGGATGCGCCCCAGCCGCCAGCCCCCCGCTTCGCGCTCCATCGTGATCGCTTGCCAAAACCAATGCCGCCCCGTGTCGGGGTTGGCGATCGTGGCGATGGGCATCTCGGGCATCTGCCCCGCGATGGGCGATTCCACGAATTCCAGCGACCAAAAGAAGGCATAGTTTTGCCGATTGGCGGTGGTCGCCGCCGTGCCCGGCAACCATAAGCCCCCCGCCTGCTCAGCGGACTGCGGCGTCACCGCGCCGATCTGGATGCGCGCCGTGTGGGCCTCTTCGATCCACTGGCGGCGCAGGTTGATGAAGTCGTCCCGCGTCTCGCGCTCGCGGATGGCGTGGCGTGTGCTCAACAGATCATACGCCAGCCCATAATCCCCAAAGGACCACGATCCCCAAAAGTTGACGAGGGCCTCCTCGGCGTCCGCATCGGGGTCCAGCAGCAGCGCGTGGACGCTCTGGTCGGCGACCACCTCATCCGTCTGGATGCGCCGCAACAGCGCGTCACCTTGCGCGCGCCATTCGGGGTCGTGCTGCTCCGTCTTGCGCCACTCGCCCTGGTCCAACGTCGCCTCGATCAAGCCCCGCGCCTGTGGCAGGGTAATTTCGGCCCAGGTGAAATGATCCTTCTCGCGCATGGGCGTCAAATGTTCGCGCTCCAGCCGCCGCAACGTGCCCGTCTCGACATGCTGCGTGCTGTGGATGTGCCCTTCCCAGATGTTGAGGTCCAGCAGAT
Source organism: Ktedonobacterales bacterium (assembly GCA_013815535.1). Taxonomy (GTDB): domain Bacteria; phylum Chloroflexota; class Ktedonobacteria; order Ktedonobacterales; family JACDGC01; genus JACDGC01. Next base: position 5,762 of record JACDGC010000115.1, on the reverse strand, counting down.
AGGCATCCACTTCGCCATTGGCTCGCGTCCAAGCGATGGCAAGTTGCACTTCGCTGCGTTCGCGCGTGCGCGACGCCCACGCCTGGGCGAAGGTCAGCGCGGCCCGTGCCTCGGGCGTCTCGGTGCGCGCCACGATCAAGCGGGGCACAGTGACGCCCGCGCGAAAGCCCGCCGAGCGCAAGCGAATGACCGAGCGCCGCGCCTCCTTGGCGGCTGCCTTGTCTGACGCGAGTTCAGCCAATGCCTCGGCGAGATCTGCCGCGTCGGTCGCCACCACGTCGCGCTGATTGCCCAGCGTCGTCGCGAAGGCCAGTTGCTCCCCCGCGCCCTGCGCCATGATGGGTGCCAGCGCGGCGGTCATGCCAGCGCGGTCGGTTGCGGCCCGCACCGCCGCCGCCATTGTCGGAATCTGGATGATCAGGTCATGCATGGCATCTTGGTTGATATCGCGCAGCGGCCTCGATGGCGTCTTGGACGTGACGGGGCGCTTGGGATCATTGGCTTTTGACATGGTAGACTGGCTCTCTCGTTTCTCAGCAATTTCACATTCGCTCTATCCGTATCATAGCATATTTCCCGCGCGCCAACGGCGGCACAGGGTGGCGCGTGGCCTGCTCCCTTTGCTATGCTTTGGGATAAATCATCCGAGGGGGAAAACGATGCGCGACGCCTTCACCCATTACCAATCCTTCCAGACGACGGCCCTCACCGTCCTGGCGATCTGGGGCGGCCTCAATCTGGTTGGCGGCGGCGTGCTGTGGCTGCGCTCAGCGGGCCAGTGGCACAATTTCGGCGGCATCTGCGCCGCCTGGGGCATCGTGAATCTGGCCATCGGTGGCATTCAACTCATCACCCAACGCAACGCCGCCGCGCCGGAAGTCCTCTCAACTGCCCTCAAAGGTGGCATCACCAACCTGCAACTGGTCACGGGCTTCTGGATATCCGATTTCGCCACCATCGCCATCGGCATCGTCTTCCTCTTGCCGCAGATCGCGCTGCGCAGCGACGGCCTGCAAGGCACAGGCAAGGGCCTCATCCTGCAAGGCGCGTTCCTCGCCATCTTCGACGTCTTCCTGCTGGCTGGCATCAATGGCTATGTGCAGTCGCTGCTACGCTTAGTCCCGTAAGGCTAATGCCACGCCCGCCCAGCACACCGTGCATAAACTGACACGCGATCCAGCAATGCCCCATCGTCGCAAGCATCGCGACCTTGGCACTCGTTGTGCCCTCACTCGTCCCCGAGCTGCTCGGCCAGCGCCGTCGCATCCGTCACGGGCAAGTTGCAGGTGAAGTTGGCGCAGACATAAGCCGTCGCGAAGCCTTCCAGCGAGGGCCGCCCCGTCAGCAGACTGATGGCCGCGTTCGCCAGCAGGTCGTCGGGGGCGGCACAGGCGATGACCGTGTTGGGGCGATAGCGCGCGCGCGTCACCTCGATCAGATCCAGCGTCTCTTGCTCGGCGGGGTCGCCGACGATGGCGATCTCTTGCGAGGGCGACATCCAGCGGTCGAGTTGGCAGAGCCAGTTGCCGTAGCCCAGCGGATTTTGCGCCATCTGCGGGGCCAGCTTCAGCAAGATGCCCTCGGCGCTGTGGCGATAGCGTTCCTCGCCGGTCAGCGCGGCCAGCCACAGCAGCACCTCCGCCGCCACGCTGTTGCCCGCGGGCGTCGCGCCATCCGCGATCTCGCGGGGTCGCCCGACCAACTGCTCGTGGTCGCTGGCCGTGTCATAGAAGCCGCCCTCGTCCGCATCGGCGAAGAGCGAGATCATCTGGTCGGCCAATTCCCGCGCCGCCACGAACCAGCGGGCGTCGAAGGTCGCCTCATAGGTCGCCAGCAACCCCGCCGCGTAGCACGCGTAATCTTCCAGATAGCCCGCCACGTGCGCCTTGCCATCACGATAGGTTCGCAGCAGCCGCCCGTTGCTCGTCCGCAGATGCTCCCAGATGAAGGTGGCATTATTCGCCGCAACTTCGGCATAGGTCTGTGAATTAAAGACGGCGGCGGCCTCGGCGAAGACGCGCACCATCAGGCCGTTCCAGGCCGTGACGATCTTGTCATCCGTCGCGGGCCACACCCGTCGCGACCGCGCCGCGTAGAGCGCCATCCGCGCGTCGGCCAGCCGCTTCTCCGCCGCCTCGACGCTCAGGCCGCGCTCCGCCGCCGCATCGGCCACCGAGCGCGCCAGATGCAGCACCGTCGCCCCCGTGTCCTCGAAGTTGCCCCGCTCCGTCACGCCATACACCGCCATGAAGAGGTCGCAGTGGTCATCATCCAGCACCTCGCGCAACTCTTCAGGCGACCAGACGTAAAACTTGCCCTCTTGCCCCTCGCTGTCGGCATCTTGCGTGGCGTAAAAGCCCCCTTCAGGGCTGGTCATCTGCCGCCGGATGTAATCGAGCGTCTCGCGGCAGATGCGGGCATAGCGCGCGTTGCCCGTCACCTGATAGGCGTGCAGATACGTCCGCGCCAACAGCGCGTTGTCATAGAGCATCTTCTCGAAGTGCGGCACCAGCCAGTGATCATCGACCGAATAGCGATGGAAGCCGCCACCCAGATGATCATAGATGCCCCCCGCCGCCATGCGGTCCAGCGTGCGGGTCACCACCGCCAACGCCGTCACATCGGGCTGGCTGGCCTTGCTGCCCAGCGTGGGGAAGCGCTCGGCACGCGCGGGCTGGGCCGCCGCCCGCAGATGCATCCGCAGCAAGAAGTCCAAATCCAGCGAATGCGGAAACTTCGGCGCGCCACCAAATCCGCCATACGTCGCATCGAATTGCCGCAGCAGTTTGCCTTCCGCCGTGGTCAGCACGCTGATGTCCACCTCGCTCGCCAGCATCGGCACATTGCGCACCCCCACCGCCGCCAACGTCCCGCGCTGCTGATAGAAGGTGCGAAACTCCTCCGCCGTCTCATTCACCGCCGTGCGCTGGGTGCGATAATATTGCGCCATCCGCAGCAGCACCTTGTCGAAACCTGGCAGCCCGTGCTTATCCTCCGCAGGGAAATACGTCCCCGCGTAGAAGGGCAACCCCTCTGGTGTCAAAAAGACGGTCATCGGCCAGCCGCCATGCCCACTCGTCATCGCCTGCACCGCGTCCATATACAGCGCGTCGATGTCGGGCCGCTCCTCCCGATCCACCTTGATCGGGACGAAGTTGAGGTTCATGATGGTGGCGATGCGCTCATTCTCGAAGCTCTCATGCTCCATAACGTGGCACCAATGGCAGGCGGAATACCCAACGCTGAGCAAGATGGGTTTGTCTTCCGTGCGTGACCGCTCCAGCGCCTCGGCTCCCCAAGGATACCAATCCACCGGGTTGTGGGCATGTTGCAACAGATATGGGCTGGTTTCGTCGATGAGCCGATTCGTGTAACGATGGTCAGGCTGTCCCGGCAAATTGGCGGGTAAATCGGAATCGCTCATCGTAGTGCCCTTCCTGGCTCTGTTCGCCACGACATCTTGGCTGGCGGAAACGGATGCTCAATACTAGGCACCGTATCACATGCTCAATGGCAAGGGCAAATCAAAAACGGCGCTGAAGTGCGCTTTATTTGCGCGCGGTAAATCGGGTGCGGTGGATTTTGTGCAAGTGAGCTTGCCGCTGTTGCCAGTGCTGCTCGCTGCCGCAGATGGTCTGCCGCGCCTGCCCATCGCTCACCTGCATGAAATAGTGGATTAACTGCAACCATTGGGGGAAAGAGAGCATCGATGGGGTTGCGTCAAAATCAAGCTTCAATAATCGCCTGGCCTGCTGCTGCTGACGATGAGTTAAGATGTTTTTTAGAATCTGACTCAGGGTCGGTTGGTGGCCTGTGAAACTATACACTGCGAAATCACGAAATGCTTGTCGGTCGCGTCCGGTGACCAGGGGTGGACCACGCTTGCGAATGCGCAACAGCACCGCCTCGACCTGTGGCATGGGGATGAAGTCGCTTCGCTGGAATTGATAGACCACGTCGATCTCAAACCAGGGCTTCAGCAAGATCGAATAGAGATATTCTCGCCCCAGCCCGCAAAACTTATGGGCCGCCTCGCGTTGCATCACCAGATAGGCTGTCTGCGGCGGCACGGCAGCCCTCGTCAGCTTTGTGACGATGGCATGGGTGCAGTTGAAGGGAATGTTCGCAAAGACCTTGTACGATTCGCGGGGGAGGGGATGCGCTAAAAAATCGCCTGCGTGGATGGCAACCTGCCCCTGCCCCGCGTAGCGCTCTTGCAGCTTGTGGGCCAGGTCAGCATCTTTTTCGATGGCGACAACCCGCCGACACCGCCGCACCAATTGATCGGTGATGATCCCCGTCCCTGGGCCAATCTCATACACGGTGTCTACATGGGTGAGGTCTGATGCGGCGAGCAACCGCTCAATCAGCTTGGGGTCGCGCAAGAAGTTTTGGGTGTAACGCAGGGGGATAGCCGACATAGCAATCATCCTTTCAAGATGGGCCGTGGACGCAAAAAAGCCGTATCGTCCGATGACGAATACGACTTGAAGCGAAGCCTGCTCGTGAAAGATGTGCTGGGTACGCGCACCATCAGCCATAGGAAAGTCCTGTGGCACTGGAGGAAAGACGTTTACTCATTCAGCGGCTCCGCTTAACGGTGCCTATTGCGCTCTATGTTCATCAAAATGATCCGTTCCATATTCTGCAAGATGCTACTCCATTCTAAAATCTCAATGCCCCTTTGTCAAGTGCCAGCCCCGGTCCATTCCCGCAAAAAGAAACCAGCATAAACTTCGCTAGCTGACATGCCGCCCCCAAACAACGCGGCTTCATCAATAGTCGTGGCGTGGATAGCCCATGCCTTTGAGGCGCGGGGGGTATTGATTGCCCCAGCCACCAGCCCGCGACGGCGGGCTTCGCGGTGCGCACGCCCCTAGGCGCGGGTTTACCCACTGGCCTACTTCGGCGCGGGTGTTGACGACGCGGCATCCGCAGGGGGCTTTATTCGCTGGCTTCGTAAAAAATCGAGCATGCCTGCCGCCCAGGCTTGAAAAATGTCACAGGGGCAGCTATAATAGCAGTTGGTACCGTGTCGCGCTACGTTGGTGGGCGAGCGAGCCAGACCGACAGCGACGAAACAGCACGAGGGGACGCACAATGAGCAACATCCTCCACACGGTCATCTCACTCTTCTTCAGCTTCTTGATCCTCTCCTTCTTTGCCAGCATGATCTTTTCCTGGTTGCCCATTCCCCCCTCGAATCCCATTCGCCATTTTTTCGACAACATCGTGCGCCCCATCGTCGCGCCGCTCGACCGCGTCATTCCGCCCATCGGCATCTTTCGTTTGTCGTTTCTGATCGCGTTTTGGGCACTGTTCTTCGCTCAAAACCTCTTCCTATCGGCACTCCCCGCCAACTGGTAAGGGAACGTACGCTCAACATCCTGGTGCATGGCGCCGCTCCCTTCTGGGATCGGTGAGAGGAGCTTCGTGTGGCAACCAACGGACCGCGCGTCGGCATCGTCGCTGATAATCCCAACTTTCCCGAACCCTGGGAAACCATCGTAGCCAAAGTACGGCTCGCCGACGAATTGGGCTATGACTCCGTCTGGCTCGGCGAAACGTGGGGCTATGACATCGTCACCTCGCTGATGGATCTCGTCCGCGTCACCAGCCGCATCAAAATCGGCGCGGGCATCATGAACGTCTTCTCGCGCTCGCCCGGCGTCATCGCCGCCACCGCCGCCACCCTGGATGAACGCAGCGGCGGGCGCTTCCTCCTCGGCCTCGGCTCCTCTGGCCCTCAAGTGATCGAACAT
>JACDGC010000114.1 GCA_013815535.1 Ktedonobacterales bacterium | reverse complement strand
GAGCGTAGACGCGACGCGCAATGGCGGAAGTCCGCGACGAGCGAGCACGAAGTGATGCCGTCATGCAAGTTTCTCTCTTTCCGTGATGCCCCCCAAAAAGGGGACAAAAAGGCCCTGGCCGACATCCGACCAGGGCAAACGATGAAGCGCTACGGTTTATAAAGAAGTGCGCCAAGGCATGCGCAACTTGCGCGAACGGCTGCGGACATCGCCCGTATAGAGGACGCGCCCCCCATACGCCGGAGTCGCCGCCGAGGGCAGCACCGGCGTCATTGCCATCACCACGCGATGATGGTCATAGATATGCCGAATCATGGACGCTTCTTCTCGGAGCGCGAGACCACACACCCGACAAGCCCAATGCCGCGCGCCATACACCGTGTCGTGATATTCCCCAAGCGGCGTGCCTTGCCAGACCACCCGATAGACCCCACGCTGTTTGCCATGGACCGCTTCAATCACCACGGGAAGCGTCACCGGAGCCAGCCGCCGCCGCTTGCGTGCCGCGATTTTCGGCGGGTTCAGACGCGAGATGCCCTTATCTTTGCGCGGACGGCGCGGAGCTTTACAAAGAACCATTTTGCGCGGTGCCGGGCCTTTTTCCAGAGACTCAGCCAACAGATATTTACGGAACTGACGATATGAAATGGTTTCACCAGTGCGACGAATCCGATACCGTTTTGCGGAGCCGCCCAACGGCTCATAGACGAGGAGTAAGCGGCTACCCACAAAAACCCTCCCGACATGTGCTCAGAACGGGAAGGAGCACGCTCCCTCCCACCAACATCAGCCCAGGTGCCACGATGCCCCCACCTACCTAAAGAGATGGAATCATCGCAACATATCCCTCACCAGAGGGCCACCGGCTCCCACCGCCCCGAAATATCGGCAGACTGTGGTTCATGCGCCTTGCCTGGGTTTATTCGGTTGTTCGGGTGCAAGAGTTGAATTCAATAAATTCAATCTTAGCCATATCATAGCACATGCTGTTCAATTCTGTCAATAGTTTCAATGTTGAATTTATGGGACTTGCACCGATATGCAACAATATCAATAGATTCAAGATAAAGGATGAGGCTATGAACGACACTAAGGTGTTCTACAGTGCAAAGGAGGCGCAGCATCGCTTAGGGATTAACGCCAACCGCTTTAACTATCTGGTAAGGACTGGAAGAATTAAGCGAGTAGTGCCACCTGGGCAGAAACTTGGCGTTTATCCAGTAGTAGATGTAGACAAATTGGCTACTCTAGTGAACACAACTCTTGAACTTTATGACCCGACAGTTGTGCAAGTTGAGATAGCAACTACTGAGGATATCATTGATGTAGTGAGCATCGGCGCGACCGTGTTTCACGGTTCAACATCCTCAGTTGCAAGAGTAGCAAACTGGCAAAGAAAATGCCCCGAAGCTATTCATGTGCTGAAAACAGGAGATGATGAAGTTGTAGGCTATGCCATCCTTTTAGCTATGCCAGAAGAACGCATACTTGAAATCCTGGGTAGAAAGATTTCCATAGATGACGTCACTATTGACGACATATACGACTTTACTCCTGGGCAGCCACTCTGTATTTATGTAAGAGAAATAGCAGTCTTACCTTCAAGCAACAAAGGAGTAGAGAGTTTTTGGGGTGGAACTCTTATCACAGGCATCGCCAACTTCCTTGCAAGTTTAGGTAACAGAAAAGTAAATATCGAACGCCTTTATGCTCTAGCCTCTACCAAGCACGGTAGGCGTGCATCACAAGTGATGGGCTTTGACCGTATGTCGATCATCCCCGACCCTAATAGACCGAATCTTGTGGCTTTTATGCTTGACATGCAGAAATCAACCGTTACTTTCGTTAAGCAATATAGAGAGAACTACCAAAAATCGCTAGCAGACAGTGAACCAAGGACAACGATACGGATGCTAGATGAGGCAGAACTACAACTACTTGAAAGCAGAAAGGGGAAAAAGAAAGAGTCTAAGAAACAACTTTAGATAAATAAACACGCCTGTGGTATGCTCTCTCATAGTAGCGAAAGGAGCCGATGATATGGCGACGCCGCAACCACAACAACCGTCTCAGCCTGTGTATCAGCGCGACCTAGGGATTATCCTTGACCGCGTTCATAACAAGTTTGTGGACTATGCCAACGCAAAAGATGAAGCACTCGCCTCCCAAATGCGGGTAGGCTTTGCTGAAGCGTATAATCGCGATATGGAAGCCTATCAGCGCGACGAAGCACTACTTAAACGTGTCGAAAGCGTCGAAACCGGGATGCAATCCGTTGCCAACACAACCCTTGCCCTTGCTGAACGAGTAAGCATTCTTACCGAGCGGGTAACCGTTATCGAAACGACACAGCAAACGATTATTCAACTCATCCAGACCTTGCACGCGCAAGTGATGGAGTCTATCAATGACTTGCGACCAAAAGACAATCAATAGCAGCATCTCCCAAAATGCCCGCCACAAGTAAAGAACTGGCGGGCATTTTTGACACCAGTTTTGACACCAACAGGAGCAAATACGAATAGACCCAGAGAGACAAGACCAAGAGCCAAACGAGGAAAACCCTTATCTGAGAGACATCTAGAGACACGTATAGACGCGGTTTATAGTACCAGCAGTACCCCCCTTGACAAATCCCGAAGGATATGCGAATATAGATAGGCGCCACGCGAGAAACACAAACGGCGCGATGCACATGGACAATTGAAAAGTGACAGTATGAGCAGCAACAACAAACGAAGTCAATTCGCTTAAAGTTGACCGAGAGATCAGAGCGCCATTAAGATACACATGAGTGTCTTCGGACATTCGATATTTGGATGGCGAGTTTGATCCTGGCTCAGGACGAACGCTGGCGGCGTGCGTAACACATGCAAGTCGAACGAGTGCAGCAATGCACGAGTGGCGGACGGGTGAGGAACACGTGGCTACCAACCACCATCTGGGGAATACCCGTGGGAAACCATGGTTAATACCGCATACGCCCGGTAACGGGGAAAGCCGCAAGGCGGAGGGTGACGGGGCTGCGCCCGATTAGCTAGTTGGTGGGGTAATGGCCTACCAAGGCGTCGATCGGTAACTGGTCTGAGAGGATGACCAGTCACATTGGGATTGAGAACGGCCCAAATCCCTACGGGGAGCAGCAGTGAGGAATCTTCCACAATGGGCGCAAGCCTGATGGAGCGACGCCGCGTGCGGGATGACACCTTTCGGGGCGTAAACCGCTTTTCTGGGGGACGAGACAGGACGGTACCCCAGGAAGAAGTCTCGGCTAACTACGTGCCAGCAGCCGCGGTAATACGTAGGAGGCGAGCGTTGTCCGGAGTTACTGGGCGTAAAGCGTGGGTAGGCGGCTCTGTGCGTCTGTGGTGAAATCTCCCGGCTTACCTGGGAGGGGGTCACGGATACGGCAGGGCTTGAGGGCATGAGAGGCAAGTAGAACTCCCGGTGGACCAGTGAAATGGGTAGAGATCGGGAAGAATACCAGTGGTGCAGACGGCTTGCTGGCGTGTACCTGACGCTGAGCCACGAAAGCATGGGGAGCAAACAGGATTAGATACCCTGGTAGTCCATGCGGTAAACGATGTCCACTAGGTGTGCGGGGTATCGACCCCCTGCGTGCCGAAGCTAACGCATGAAGTGGACCGCCTGGGGAGTACGGCCGCAAGGTTAAAACTCAAAGGAATTGACGGGGACCCGCACAAGCAGCGGAGCGTGTGGTTTAATTCGATGCGACGCGAAGCACCTTACCTGGGTTCAATGCTAGTTGCACCACCTGTAATGGGGTGTCCCCGCAAGGGGCGGCTAGCACGGTGCTGCATGGCTGTCGTCAGCTCGTGCCGTGAGGTGTTGGGTTAAGTCCCCTAACGAGCGCAACCCCCGTGGACGGTTATACCTCCGTTCAGACTGCCGCGCACAACGCGGAGGAAGGTGGGGATGACGTCAAGTCAGCACGGCCCTTACGCCCAGGGCGACACACACGCTACAATGGGCCGGACAATGGGCAGCAACACGGCGACGTGAAGCGAATCCCGCAAACCGGTCCTCAGTTCGGATGGTAGGCTGCAACTCGCCTGCCTGAAGTCGGAGTTGCTAGTAACCGCAGGTCAGCACACTGCGGTGAATACGTTCCCGGGTCTTGTACACACCGCCCGTCACACCACGAAAGTGGGTCACACCTGAAGCTGGGTAGCGAACTCGCAAGAGACGCGCCTGTCCAGGGTTGGGCCCGTGATTGGGGTGAAGTCGTAACAAGGTAGCCGTAGCGGAAGCTGTGGCTGGATCACCTCCTTTCTAGGGATACGTTCTCATCTCGATGAGACATCCTAGGTCGGTCATGGCGCCTCGGCGCTGTGGTCTTAGCATTGGGACGATATATCAGATTTTCATTCCTTGAAGTCTCGTGACTTCTTTGCTCGTTCTACTCACTCTTCAGTTGTCCATCGCTCTTCGCTTGGGGCCTGTAGCTCAGTTGGTTAGAGCGCAGTCCTGATAAGACTGAGGTCCCCCGTTCGAGCCGGGGCTGGCCCACCCAAGGCTGTTGATCTTGTCCTTGACACCGCTTTCCTGGTGTGATATGATCCATGCCGCTGGTTCGTCTGAAATTGGGGGCATAGCTCAGCTGGGAGAGCGTCTGATTTGCATTCAGAAGGTCAGGGGTTCGAACCCCCTTGTCTCCACCGGGTTTGAACAATTGCATAATGGTTCACCTGCATATGCACAGGGGGACCGGTGATTCTAGCGAAGGGGTCCACACCCGTTCCCATCCCGAACACGGTCGTTAAGCCCTTCAGCACCAACGATACTTGCGGGGAAGCCCGCCGGGAAAATAGGACATCGCCGCTCCCCCTGTGCATACGCCTTATTAAGCCCCATCTTACCAGATGGGGTTTTTTGGTAGGCTTTTATCGGAGATGGACCACGGATGACGACAAAGCCGAACGCTAAGCCCATCAGCCGTTCCGAGTCACTGCCGCAGCTTGTGGCGGCGCTGGGTGGCTCTCTAATGGTGGCGCTTCTCTATCTCATCATGCCACGTGAATTAATAGTCGGACCCAATTGGCTGGCGCTGGCGGCGGTCATCATCCTGGCTGTGCCAGCGCTGAGCCTGCTGCTTTTCAGTGAGTCGGGGATCGAGCATCGGTTGATTCGCCCCTTCACCCTGACGATCTTATCCTTGCTCACGCTGGCCCTGATCACCTCTTTAGCTTTATTGATTCATGAACTCGTCGTCATCACGCCGGGGGCCGGGCTAGATCTGCTCAAACCTGCTGTCTTGTTGTGGGCCAGCAATGTGGTTATCTTTGCCATCTGGTACTGGGAGGTTGATGGGGGCGGCTTCATCGGGCGCCATCATCGGCGGCATGAAGCGGCGGACTTTCGCTTTCCTCAGCAAGACGGTGGGAACACGACCCATTGGGTGCCTGGCTATATTGACTACTTGTTTTTGGCCTTTAGCACGGCCACGGCCTTCAGTCCGGCTGACACCGTGCCACTGACGCGCCGTGCCAAGTTGCTGATGATGGGCGAGAGTATCGGCTCGATGGTGATCTTGGTCATGCTCATCGCCCGTTCGATCAACATCATCAGCAAATAGCCAGCGCAACCCCACTTCCCCTGCCCTCGTACCGTGGCTGTGCGCTCTTAGAGATTGCGCGCCGCATAGGGTTTTGCGCATTCGGGGTCATCCACCGCACGCCAGGGGATGGCGTTGCCGCTGTGATCGTCGCGGATGGGCAGGTGATCAAAGCATTCATTGATGCTGCTGTAGGAGGTCACACGTTCGAGGTCGGCACCATAGATGTGCAGTGAGATGGCGACATCTTCCCCCGCGTTGCACACCCGATGGATGTTCTCGTCGGGGGGCAGCAAAATGCCCGTGACGCCGGGTGCCATGAACTCTTCTTCGGCAGGTGCCAGCCAGCGTTCGCCAGCGTCATTGCCACGCAGATGATAGCGCGTCTCGCGCTCCAGTCCCTCCAGCACGCCCACGATGCACCAACAGATGTGGTCATGAATGGCGGTTTGCTGGCCGGGTCGCCAGACCAATGCCACCACCGAGAAGGCCCCGCTGGGCGCGACCGTGATGAGGTTTGGGCAATAGCGGTCAGGCAAGCTGACCCGTTGCTCAGGGGAAAGCAAATCAGGCGTCAGCAGCAACCGTTTCAGGCAGCGCTCAACCTCAGCGGCCACCTCGGGCTGCGTCGCGCCTGTGGCAATGAATTGCTCAATCTCGATGACGAAAGCGGGAATGTCATACCGTGTCGTCTCCGTTTGCGGAGCGGATGAAGCTGAAACCGTCACTGGGCACCTCCTCAAGGGGGGTTGTCTGGCTCTATTTTACCTGATCGGATGGTTATCTGGCTAGTGGGTACTGTCTTTTTCCGTGAAAGTGTTCACAGGGAGCTCCTTGACACCCTGCGTTGAACTATGGGCATACTCGGCATGATAACAGACGTGCACGTATGTCGCACGCCAGAGTCTGAGAAAGGTGTACCCATATGTCACCATTAGAGCGCAAACCGACAGATGATGTTACAACTTCGGCGGAACTATTGCGGCTGGTCAGCAGCTATCAGCTTTCGCAAGCCATCTCCGTCGCCGCCACGCTCCAACTTGCCGACCACTTGGCGGCAGGGGCCATGACCTCAGCGGAGCTTGCCACCCGCACGGGCACCCATGCGCCCTCGCTCTATCGTCTGCTGCGAGCGTTGGCTGCCTGTGGCGTCGTGGAACAAAGGGGGGACGATCAATTTACCCTGACGGCTTTGGGCGATTGCTTGCGGGTCGATGCCCCTCATTCGATCCATGCCGTCGTTGTCCGGCACGGCAGTGAGCAGTTTTGGCGGACGTGGGGCGATCTGCTGCATTGCGTGCAGACAGGTGAATCCGCCATGAGTCATCTCTACGCTGCCCCCAATCCGTTCGCCTACTATACGCAACACCCCGAGGTTGGCGCGCTGATGGCTGCCAGCTTTACCGCGACGATTCAGCTCGCCGCGGCCGCTGTTCTTGCTGCGTACGATTTTTCGCCTTATCAGACAGTGATCGACATTGGTGGGGGGCAAGGTCAGTTACTCGCGACCATTTTGCAAGCCTACCCCACGGTGCACGGTGTGCTCTTTGATCTGCCCAGCGTCACGCAACAGCCGCTGACATTGCTGGATGCGGCCATCAGTGCGGGTCGCTGCACGATCCGCTCGGGCGATTTCTTTGCGGAGATCCCTGGTGAGGGGGACCTTTATCTGCTTTCGCGCGTGCTGCATGACTGGGATGATGCCCAGGTGCTCGCCATCTTGCAGCAATGTCACCGTGTCATGCCACCCCAAGCTAAACTGTTGGTCATCGAAGACGTGCTGCCTGATCGGGTGACACATTCGCTCATCAGTCAAGACCAGCAGCTTTCTGATCTCAATATGTTGGTACGGACGGGCGGGCGCGAACGCACCGAGCGGGAATATCGCCAACTATTCGCTGCGGCACATTTTGCCGTGACGGCGTTTGTTCCCACATCTGGCTCGCGCAGCATCCTCGAAGTGACGCCGCAACCAGATGTATGACACCTCAGATGAAGATCAGCGCACCTTCGTCTGTTATGCCCGTCATGCGCGGAACGACGGTGCTGGCATTGACCGCCGCGCACCACTCGAGATCATCTGCCATCTCGATGGCCAGGGTATTACGCCCGCCCTGTGACCGCCGCAGCACGTCCAAGGGCTCGCCTGCGGTCGCTGCCATCTCGCGGGCCATCTGCGCGCCCTCACTCAAGTCCAGGGCGACGCCGTGGCTGCTGGCCGCTGCAACGATCATCCCCGTGATGACGCCAGCGGCGTAGAGATCGTCCAACGCGACACGCCCAGCTAACCCCGCGCAGATCAGCAAGAAGGCCGTGTGCCCGAGTGCTGTCTCAGCGACGGCCCCCGCGTTCCGTAAGGATGCGGCATAGATGTTGGCCGCCCCGTGCGACTGGGCCATGACCATGGCGCGGGTGCCATTCGTGGTGGCGAGGATGATCTCGCGCCCGCGTACGATGTGCTGGCCAAGCGCCGAGGGGGAGTTGCCGAAGTCAAAGCCGGTGGGGGCAAGGCCACCAACCTCGCCGGTCAGCAATGCCAGGGGGCGGGTGCTGTGCAGTCTGCGTGCCAGGGCAATGTCGGCGGTCACCAAAATGCGCGTGGCACCCCCCTCGCCCAACACCGTGAGCGTGGTGGTGGCACGCACCACGTCGATGACCGCGCATGCCGCATAGGGCAGCGTCGCCAACGCGAGAGCGATCTCGTTTGGCGAAAACACGACATCAAGCAGCATGCAGGCGTCGCCTCTTCAGTTTTTTACCATTGGCAAGCTCCCCACGCCACTGTGACAGTGAGGGGAGATTAAGGAAGTGGGGGCATCCTGCCGGTGACGATACGACAACGCAGGGGAGAGGCACGAAGGGGAGGCGCTCAACGGGTGAGCTGGGGAAAACACCAATGACGCTGGCGAAGGGGGGCACGCTGCACCAGCCGAACGACGAAGTGGGAGGGTGCCACATCACAAATGATTGGCACTTATTTTCAGACGGCTGAGATTGCTCTTGGTAACAGCGCATTGGTCTTATTCCTTGGGAAGCAACGCGAGGAACTGGGTGAGGATGTGCCCCGTCGCCCCCCAGATGCGGTGCGGCCCGAATTGATAGAAATGGACGGTCACGCTTTGGCCACGGCGCTCCCAGAGTTCCGTGTGCATGATGTCTGGCTCCACCAGGGCTGCCAGCGGCGCGTCGATGACGGTTGCCACCTCCAACGGATTCACTGCCGGGGCAACCTCGGCGAGCGACCCCTGGACCAACGCCACATAGGGGGTGATTAGATAATTGCTGACGACCGTGAAAACAGGGGGGAGCGCAC
>JACDGC010000113.1 GCA_013815535.1 Ktedonobacterales bacterium | reverse complement strand
TTGCTGGGCTATCACCGCGCGGTGCTACCCGAGCGCGTCCGCCGCCACCCCGCCGTCACCCAGCGCCAAGCCCAGCAACTCGCCACCCAGATGCAGCGCCGCCTGGTGGCCTATGTGCTGGATGGCACCAACAACGGCTTTGGTCTGAGCGTCGCGCCAACCTCATGGGGCGAGAGCCGCCACGCCGCCTATCCGGTGCCGTGGGAAGTCATCGCGTCGGGGACGGTCGGTCTGGCGGGGGCACTGGCAACAACGCGCGGCGAACGTGCCCCCGCTGCCCCCAAAGCATCACAACTCTTACCCAAAGCAACCACGCCCGTCATCGCGGAAGCGTTGCCCGACATGCGCACCGAGCGCTTGCCAGTCGTCCATCCTAAACCCTCACAGCCGATCAATCGAGCGACGCCCGCCGAGCCACCGCGTCCGGTTGAAGCGCCGCCCACCGCCCCACTGCCGCGCTCGGTGGAACTGCCCAAAGAGCCCCAAGAGGAAGCCCGTGGCGACCAAGCGATCTTCAAGCAACTGCGCGAGCAACTGCTGGCGGCCATGACCACAGCGGCGCAAAGCTATGGCATCACGACGCCACCATCCGATGCGGCGGGGCTGCTGGCAGCCCTGCGGGCGCGCAACGCAGTGGATGACAGCGATCTGCGCTTGGCCGAGGGCATCTTGGCGGTCTGCACGCGCGTCGTCACCGCTGGCCGTGCTGGGCTCGACGACTATCGCACGGGACTGACCCTCTACCTGCTCTTCAATCGCGGCAAATTCGCCCAACGGTGATGGGCGGCTCGCGCTCCCCTTTTCTCATTTAGACGCACGGCTGGATCAACAAAGAGGCTGCATGGATCGATCTGCCCACAGTTAGTCATTCGCTGCACCCAAGACCGCACGTACCCCTGGCAGGGTCAATCGCTGGAAGTACGCATCCATCGTTTCGGGCGAGAGCGGCATTTCCTGTTCCACCCACCATTGCAAGAGGGTAATGAATGTGCCGACCACCGCCTGCGCCGTGACGCGTAGCGCCATCTCATCAACTGGCGACGACAAGCGCTGGTGGAAATGCTGAATGAATTCTTCGCGTAAACAGCTCTGGACGGTGGTCCAGATCAAAGCCATCGCCTGCCCGCTCGTCAAGGCGCGGATCAATGCTGCGGATTCAGCCACGTGCCGAAACATCGCCAGGCTGGGGAGCGGCAAGCCATCCGCGCCGTTGCTGGGCGCGATATGGTTGCACAATAGCGCGATGACGCGCTCCATCTCGCTGGCCAACAGATCGTCTTTATCCCAATAGTGGGCATAAAAAGTAGTACGCCCAACATTGGCGCGATCGAGGATATCCTGCACCGTAAGCTCCCCATAGCGCCGTTCATGCAACAGATCCACCAGGGCCGCCGCCAGCAACTGATGGGTGCGCTGCGAACGGCGATCTTGCTTCTGCGTTTTCATCAGATTTTCCCCCCAACCAAACACTTTGGCCCAGATGTTCGCTAAAGCACATTTCGCGATGATTGTGCCTAGGTAAATGGCCCATCATCAGCCATACTCAGTATAGAACACTGTGTTCCGTAACGAATAGGCTATTCACAAGGAGGATACCCATGCCCCATCACACCCCACCCCGTGCACAAGCAGCGCCGTACACTAATGCACCACCCACCACGGGCAACGTGCTCCACTGGGCTACGCGCTACGACTGGCTGGTGCAAAGCATGACCCTAGGCCGCGCCGGACGACTGCGCCAGCGCATGGCGGATCTGATGCCCCTGCAACCAGGGAACGTCGTCCTCGATATCGGCTGCGGCACGGGCGATCTGGCCCTGCGGCTGGCCCGCCGTGTGGGAGCCACGGGCCAGGTGATCGGCGTCGATCCCTCGCCAGAAATGATTGCGCGTGCCCGTGCGAAAGCCCAACGCCATGCACTGGCACTCGATTTTCGGGTCGAAGCCGCCGAGCATCTCACCATCGGCGACCAGAGTGTTGATTACGCGGTGAGCAGTTTCGTCTTTCACCATCTGCCCCGTGAGATCAGAGATCAAGCCCTGGCAGGCATCGCCCGCGTGCTGAAGCCAACTGGCCAATTACTCATCATCGACTTCCTGGGGGAGGGGGGGCATGTCTTGACGCATGGTGCGCAACCAACCGATTCGCTCGATTTGCTCACGATGCTCCGCGCGGCGGGGCTCCCCCCCATTGAGCAGGGCGGCATTCCCTTCTTCGCGCTGGGCATGCCGTCCTTGGGGTTCGTCAGAGCACAACGCGCCAGCGCATAAAGAGTGTGCATGGTTCATTTGCGAATGAGCCATGACCAAGAGCACAGTGCGCCAGCAACAGCGACAGCATCACTCAGGCAAGCGCGCGGCGGCCTTGTCTGCTGGCGTCTCGGAATCGGCGGGGTGCGGCGCGCTAGTGGCAGCGATGGCCTCCGCCGCCACGACCAGCGGGTGCGCCGCATCCGGGAACTGCGCGGGCGTCGTTTTGCGCCATTCTTGGTAGAGGTCAGCGATGACCGCCTGCGTCAAGCCCGCCACGGGCGACGCCAGCAGCGCCCCCAGCACCCCAAAGAGTTCGCTGCCAGCGATTAGGGCCACCATCGACACGGCAGGATGGACGCCCACCGCACGGCTGAGGATGCGCGGCCCCACCACATCGCCCTCGATGACATGGACGACGATGAAATAGATCAGGACGCCGAGGGCGATCCCATATCCTTGCGTCAGCGCGATGAGGACGCAGATGATGCCCGATGTGATCGTCCCCAAGATGGGGATGAATTCGAGGATGAAGGCCAACACCCCCAAGAGCAGGGCGTAGGGCACCTGAAAGACCGCCATGCCGCCACCAACGAGCACGCCGATGAGCGTCGACATGATGAGTTGACCACGGATATAGCCCCCGATCACATGCCGCAGCGTTTCGAGGAATGAGATGATGCGCCCACGCATCGCCATCGGCGTGCTGGTGCGCAGCCAGGCCGTCACACGCTGGCCATCAATGATCAAATACACGCTGATGACGAGGATCAGCACCAGATCCAGCACGCTATTGACGAAACCCGTGATCAATGGCACCACATTGCTGGCGAAGCCCCCCAGTTGCGCGGTCAACTGCTGGCTGAATGAATCGATCTGCTGCTGCGACAAACCCAAGTTATAGAGCGTCTGCACCAATGGTGATGGCTTGCTATCTGCCCCAGGGGCGAGGAAATGACTGATCTGTGGCACCAAGGAGGTCAGCTGCGTCACGGCGGTGTTGATGACCAGAAAGATCAAGCCGCCCAAAGCCCCAATCAGCACCAGATAGACAATGATCAATGCCAACATGCGCGGCATGCGGCGGCTGAGCGCGGCCACGACGGGCGAGAGCGCGTAGGCCACCAGGGCTGCCAGCCCCAGGATGATGAGCGAACGCGCCACGTGCGACGCCAACCACAACGCCAAAAAGACGAACGCGGTGATCCCCAGCGCCACCAACACTTGATCGCGCCGCTCGGCCCATATCGTGCCAGGCGCGCCGTCAGGCAACGTGCCATTTGCGTCACTACGGCTTATCATCGCTGCCACCTCATTATCGCCAGTTTTTGTGGTGCTGCCAAGCATGTGTGATGCCGGACCGAAGGATACAGGCATGCACCGAATTGGCGCGCCATATGCGAGTCAGCTTGGGCAGCCATGGTATCCTCAACAGTGGGTGGCGCATGAAGCACCACGCCGCACCGTACTGCAAGGAGGCGTCAGCAGGTATGCAACGCTGTTCATATTGCCAATTTCCCTGCCCCGACGCCGCGCAAATCTGTGGTTGGTGCACGCATTCGCTGCACGACGCCACACGCGAGGCAACCTCGCCCTACCGCGTGACCGCTACCCTGCCTGCCGCGCCACCGCCGCGCGTCGTCCCGCGCGACCTCGCCACCCTGGTGGCGGAGCACACGCGCACCGCCTCGGTGCCACTGACTGGCCCCGCACGGACCGATACCCCGTCCGCCAACGCACCCACCCAGGCGGCGTACCCCTTGTGGTCTGCGCCCATGGGCTACACACCCTTGACTGGAGCATATCACACGGGTCTGGTCGCTGGCGTGCCGCCGCCAAATTTCCCACCAGTGCCCGTGGCACGTTGGTGGTTGGCCATCCCCCCGCTGACGCTATTGCTCGCCTGGCTGATGGCCCAGGGCACGAGCCAATGGGACGTCGCGCTGGCGGGCGCGGGGCGGGCGCTCTTTGCCGGATCGGTCACGTTGGTGGGGGTGGCCGCGTGGCTCTATCAGCGCCAGAGCCGCCGTGCCACCATGCCCCCCCTCACCATCGCAGGAATATTCTTTGCGTTGTGGTGCCTGACGGGTGCCCTGGCGCAACCGGCGCTGGCGATGCAAGCCCATACGCTGGAGGCACGGGGCAACTATGCGGGCGCGGCGCAACTCTATGGGCGCGCGGGCGACCAAAGCGCCGCGCTCCACGCCCGCCTGGAATGGGGCCAGATGCTCACCGATCAAGGGAACTTCACCGCCGCGCAGGCGCAACTTGGCCCCGTGCTCGCTACCGCGACGGGCTCACTGAGCACGGCAGCGCGTGGTGCCATGGGTCATCTGCTGTGGCGCTGGGGCCAGGCGCTCTTCGCCACGGGCGACCTCGCGGGGACGCGCAGCAAATGGGGCCAAGCCGCCACCCTGGCCGCTGGCACCGCCGATGGTGACGCCGCCAAGGCCGCGCTCGCGGTGCCCCAGACCGTCACGGGCCACCTCATCTGGCACGGCGAACCGCTGCCCGGTGAGCGTGTGGCGCTGGTGAACGCCTGGACCTTCTCGCCAGAGTTTCACATCTTGCAGGTGACGGGTGAGCGGCTCCCCGCCACCAGCGGTGACGATGGCCGTTTCAGCATCACAGGCGTGCGCCCCGGCGTCACCTACACCCTCATCTGGGAGGGTCAATATGGGGATGTCACGGGGGTGGATGCCGCTGGCCAACCCACCACCACCATCACCTTACAGCCGCTCGCGGGCGGCGACCTGGGCACCATCGCCATCGACCGCTAGCCCAGGCCAAAGCGGCCACCCGCCAGCACTCCCGCTAATCCCCGTCGCCATCTTCTTCCGTCCAGGGACGTGGTGCCAACATCAACTCGATATCGCTGCGTACCAGATATTGCTTGCGGTCGCCCGCTATTTTATACGCGCGGATTTGCCCATCACGAATACATTCCTTGAACCATTTGCTGGAACGCTCGAATTGTTGCACAGCATCTTGAATCCAAATGAGATCATCCTTTTGGATTGATTTTCCTTTTTCTTCCACCATGGTCATTGGTTTTCCTCCATAGGGACGATATAGTAGAAGAAAGGCATCCAGGCAGAAGTGAGACCCTGCACCTGGACGCCTTGTCATCAACCACGTGCGCTGCAAAAGCGCAAGGAGCGGCTATGCACATTCTATCATGGTTCGGCAAAAAAAGACAAAGAATCGACAAAGATCGATCCCCACGGTGGAACTACGCGGAAGATGGTGCCACCGCACTGCACACACAGCGGTCTGTTGGCAGAGGATTGGTTGGACCTGCAAGCACTGGCTGGCGGCAAGTTTTTGCCGAGCGCGGCCCGGTCGGCGCCTGGCCCCTTCAGCCTGCGCAACTGGGCGGTGGAGGTCACGAATATGCTCGGCTGGCAAGCGGTGGAGCGGCTGACGGCGCGCGGGCTGGTCAGCGTCGTTGGGCCACAAAGTAATTTCGTCAAACTGACGGAAACGGGCGCGGCACAGATGGCCGAGGCCATGCACCACGCCCAACGACTGGGGCTCACCCGCGCGTCTGTGCCAGCCACGCCTGAGCCGCGCGCAGTTCATCTGGTGTGATGGTGTGGCCGCCGTCGTGCCAGTGCTCCGTCACCGTGGCCCCCGCCACGGTCAAGATGGCGACCAACTGCGCGGCATTGGCGGCGGGGATGAGCGGGTCGCGCCGCCCTTCACCGATGAAGATGGGCCGCCCGGCGAGGTCGGGCGGCGTCGCTGGCACAAAGGGCACCATCGCGCTCAGAAGGATGGCCCCTGCCAGCGCAGCAGGCTGCCGCAGCAACAGACTCGCCGCGATATTCGCGCCATTCGAGAAGCCCACCGCGATCATCTGGTTGCTGGCAAAGCCATAGTTTGCCGCCGCCGCCGCAACGAACGTGGCCAGTTCATCAGTGCGGCGGCGCAGATCCTCTTGATCGAAGACGCCCTCAGCCATGCGGCGAAAGAAGCGCGCCATGCCCTCTTCGCTGACCTTGCCACGCGGGCTCAGCAACGCGGTCCCTGGCAGCAACGCCCGCCCCAGATCGAGCAGATCGTTTTCGTCGCCGCCCGTGCCATGCAACAGCAGCAGGGTTGGCAAGCCAGGCACCGTCGCCGGGACGAACTGATGGATGAAGCCCAAGTCAGACACGGTCATTGCGGTACGCTCCCCGTCAGCACGATCTTAGGCAGATCGGCCTCAATGTCGGCGCGGGCGACCTCCAACCAGGGGGGCAATTTCAAGTGTTCGCCCAGGTGCTCTGGCGTTTCGTCCGTGGCAAAGCCCGGTGGGTCGGTCGCGATCTCGAAGAGCACGCCGCCCGGTTCGCGGAAATAGATCGAGTGGAAGTATTGGCGATCCATGATGGGGCTGACGGGGTGGCCTTCATCCGTCAGTTGCGCCAGCCATTCGGCTTGCTCGGCGTCACTGGGGGTGCGCCATGCGATATGATGCACCGTCCCCACGGCAACCGCCCCGCGTGCTGGCTCACTCGTCAGTACGTCAATGACCGAGCCAGGGCCACCCTCGCCCGTGGCATAGCGCGCGAGCGCGCCCTCCACAGCCACCTGCTGGAAGCCCAAGGTTTCTGTCAGCAATCGCGCCGTGGGGGCCGTGGCGGCCTCGCGCAGGATTGTGCCATGCAGCCCGCGAATGGCGGCCTCCGCCGGAAGTGGCCCAGCGGCCCAGCCAGTGCGCGCATCGGCCTGCGAAGGCGCCACCAGTTCGATGCTGAGGCCATCGGGGTCGGTGAAACGCAAAAGCTGCTCATCGAAGCGGGGCGCGGGTTCCTCGAACGCAATGCCGCGCGCCGTCAGGCGGTCGCGCCAAAACGGCAGCGCTGCCGGGGCAATGGTGAAGCCCGTGGCCTGGGTCTGTCCGGTGCCGATGCGCCCACGCCTGGCCCCTGGCCACGCGAAGAAAGTGAGGATCGTCCCCGGATGGCCCTGGCCATCGCCATAGTAAAAGTGGTAGCTAGTGGGGTCATCGAAGTTGACCGTCAGCTTCACCAACCGCAGCCCCAAAACGCCGCGATAGAAATCCAGGTTGGCCTGGGGATCGCTGGCGATGGCGGTGACGTGGTGTAGCCCTGCGATTGAACGCATCATCGTCTCCATTGTTTAGTAATAAACTATCAGTATTCTGATTATACCATAAAGATAAAACGCGCTGCCAACCTGAGAATGGGTCACAGTAACGCACCACAATGCACGCCCACGCACGCCAGAGAGGTGGCGCCTTAGTGAGCCATGGGTGAAGGGCAGCACGATCTGCGCCAAACTGGTGCCCTGGGCGCGGGCCTATCCATATGCTATACTAGGCGCGTGGCGTGCGCCACCATTTCACTTTGGGGGAGCGCGGCGGCGGATGTTCCAAAAGATATTGATCGCGAATCGCGGGGAGATCGCCCTGCGAGTCATTCGGGCCTGCCACGAGATGGGCATTCAGGCGGTCGTCGCCCATTCGGAGGCCGACCGTGAATCACTGCCCGTACAGATGGCTGATGAGTCGGTCTGCATTGGGCCGGGGCAAAGCTCGAAGAGCTACCTCAACATCCCCAACATCATCAGCGCGGCCCTGCTGACGGGCTGCGAGGCCATCCACCCTGGCTATGGCTTCCTCTCGGAAAACGCGGGATTCGCGGAGATCGTGGAGGAGTGTGGGCTGGTGTTCATCGGCCCGCCGTCCTATGCCGTCACGAAAATGGGCGACAAGGTGCAGGCGCGGCAGGTCGCCATCGATACGGGGCTGCCCGTGCTGCCCGGCACCCCGGTCCTGCGCACCGTGCGCGAAGCCGAGCGCTATTTCGATGAGATCGGCTTCCCGATGATCCTCAAGGCCGTCGCGGGCGGCGGTGGACGCGGCATCCGGCCAGCGCAGCAACGCAGCGAGTTCACCCATCTCTTCACCACCGCCCAGCGCGAGGTGCGCGAAGCCTTCAATGACGACGGCATCTATCTGGAACGCTACCTGCCCCGCGCCCGCCACATCGAGATCCAGTTGTTGTGCGATGCGCACGGCAATGGCATCCATCTGGGGGAGCGCAACTGCTCGCTGCAACGCCGTCGCCAAAAGGTGCTGGAAGAAGCGCCCAGCACGGTGCTGACCCCCGCTTTGCGCGCGGAGATCGGCGCACTGGCGGTCAAGACCGCGCTCAGCATTGGCTATCGTGGCGCGGGCACAATGGAATTTCTGCTGGATGACCAAGGCCGCTATTACTTCATGGAGATGAACACGCGCTTGCAGGTGGAACATCCCATCACCGAGTTGGTGACGGGGATCGATCTGGTGCGCCAGCAGATCCTGGTCGCAGCGGGTGAACCATTGGCGATCAAGCAAAGCGATGTGACCATTCAAGGGCACGCCGTGGAACTGCGCATCTGCGCGGAAGATGCCGACCATGACTTCCGCCCGGTCACGGGCGACATCGAAGAATACTTGCCCCCTGGTGGCCCCGGCGTGCGGGTGGATTCGCATCTCTATCGCGGCTACAGTGTGCCACCGCATTACGACTCGCTCTTGTCGAAGCTGTGCGTGTGGGCACCCACCCGCGAAGCCGCCATCGAGCGCGCCCGCCGCGCCCTGTCGGAATACATCATTGGCGGCATCACGACCACCAAACCCTTTTTCGACCGGCTGCTCAC
>JACDGC010000112.1 GCA_013815535.1 Ktedonobacterales bacterium | reverse complement strand
CTTCATCACCCGCCCAGACGCGGGCGAGCAGCGCCTCGGTCGTCATGACGCGCCCGGCGTTGCGGATGAGCACATGCATGATGCGCGACTCGATGGGCGTCAACATATGGCGCTGATACCCATCATGACGCCGCACCTCGACCCAATGCTGCGAAAAGTTGAGGCGCAGATAGTCATCCACGATGATCTCCGCATAGGACTCGTCAGCGGGGCCACGAAAGCGCCGCAGCACACGCCCGATGCGCGCCACCAATTCACGATAGCCATAGGGCTTGGTGATGTAATCTTCGGCATATTGCTCTAACGCCAGCACCTTGGTGTCTTCTTTGTCTTCGTTCGTCAAAAAAATGATGGGCACTTCAGCATAGCGCTTGAGGAGGCGGCAGACTTCAAAGCCATTGATATCCGGCAAATCAATATCGATCAGTGCAAGGTCGGGCAGTGTGCGCGTGATCATATCCAGCGCCTTGCTGCCATTCTCGGCGGCAAGCACCACATAGCTGTTGCGCTCAAGGTACGATTTGAGGTCTTGACGGGTTTCGGCATCATCTTCGACCAAAAGGATGTGGCGTCCATACGGCGTCTTCATAACATTTCCGTCTCCTTCGCAATGACGAAATTCAAAGAGAGATGCGACCAGTGGCGCACTTGCTCTCTGCCCTGGCAGGTGGCTGCCCTGAAATTGCCCCCTAGCACGCGAGATGCAAAAGCGACTGCACCTGCTGCACGACTTCCAGAACCCGAAAGGGTTTGAGGTGGTACGAGTCAGCACCAGCCACACGAGCACGCTGTTGCTCGGCGGCACTGCCATCGCCCGAAAGCACCAGGATGCGCGGGCGTGCATTGCGCGCACGCATCCCTTGCAGCACGGCAAAACCATTCAGCCCAGGCATACGCACGTCGAGGATGACCAACGCGAAACGCTGTGCCGCCATGAGATCGAGCGCGCTCGTGCCATCATGGGTGACGACGACCGCGAAACCATGTTGCTCTAAACCGAGGCGCAAAACATCTGCGACATCGACGTCATCATCTACCACTAAGATGGTGGGCATTGGCGTCCCTCCCCGACCACAACTTAATGTGCGTTCACCCAAAAACCTAACGGGCGTTCGCTCGATCCATTGTAGCATACAACGCTATAGGCTGCCATACCCATTTGGGTGCGCCAAACGCCACCGCCACGCGCTGCTGATAATCTCATCAAGCCCCGCATGCTGGGGCTGCCAGCCAAGGTCAGTGCGGATGCGTAAAGGTGAAGCGACCGTAGCGATTTGATCGCCAGCACGACGCGGCCCCGTGACAATGTTGAGCGTCTTCCCAGTAATACGCTGCACAGTTTCCATCACTTCGCGCACCGAATAGCCCTCACCGCTGCCGACGTTATAGACGCGCATGCCCGCGTCGCGACGCCCCAACGCCAGCACATGCGCTTGCGCCAGATCCAACACATGCACGAAGTCGCGCACGCATGTGCCATCTTTGGTTGGATAGTCGGTGCCATGGATGCGCAGTTCTTCGCCCGTCAGGGCCGCACGCAGGACGATGGGGATCAGATGCGATTCGGGGGTGTGGTCTTCACCATTCATCTCGGTAGCCCCCGCCGCGTTGAAATAGCGCAGCGAGGTGATGGTCATGCTATGCGCTTCAGCCAACCAACGCAACATGCGCTCGACCAGCAACTTGGACTCCCCATAAGGGTTAGTCGGTTGCGGCATGTCATCTTCGGTGATGGGGATGCGTTGCGGGTCGCCATAGAGCGCCGCCGTGGAGGAAAATACGAGATTTTTGACGCCCGTGTCGATCATGGCCCGCAGCACTTCCAGGCTGCCAACCACATTATTTTGGAAAAAGATTTCGGGGTGGTGCACCGATTCGCCGACTTCGATGAAGGCGGCCATGTGGATGACAGCCTCGATGTCGCGCTCACGCAGGGTCTGAGCGAGCAATTCGCGTTCGCCCACAGTGCCGCGCACCAGCGTTGCCGCAGGGTGGACGGACCCCGCGTGACCACGGTCCAGCGAATCATATACGGTCGTCTCGTGCCCCAAACGGACCAAATCTTCGACGATTACACTGCCAATATAGCCCGCACCGCCTGTCACCAAGATACGCATATATATGCTCGGCTCCTTTACCGTTCGTAAATTCCTGTGATGGTTGGTATCTTACCATATCCAGCACTTTGGCTCTTCTCTTTCGATGGGTGCATGGGGGGAAATGCGGGGGATACCAGACGCAGCGGGGAATTGAGAGAGGTTTGCGAGGGGCCGCCCACCCGTTGAGATGAATTTGCGAGGGGCCAACCCGATATCAATAACTGCAAGATGCGACAAAGTCTTTGAGAAACGCTTCCAACGGAGTTCCATCTGGTTTACCTCATGTGGGCCAGATGCCTCCCACGAAAGGGGTCATCTCCATGCGTTCACTCTTTGCTGCGGTTGTACGACTTTCTGGGGTGCAAGGGGCAGTGACCCATGCCTACGCGCTGAGCGCCAATGATGCAGCGTCATGCCATTCCCACGAGAATGACTGGCATGCCAGCGATTCGTCGCCGCCTGATTGATGTCCTCAGGCTCACCCATTTGGGGTGCTGCAAGCCATTTTTCGTCACGAGATCGTGTATTCTGCAATCCGTTGCCTGGTGCGTGTGTTGGCACCACCAGAATGCCCTGAAGACGACGCCACCTTGTCACACGCATTGCAAGGTGGCGTCGCTGCGCGATGAGCCATCTCTCAGTCGTTGCTGCATCACTGGCACGGCCCGCCAGCGAGCGTAGCACTCCTCTGATGGGGCACAACAGAATGGCAGCGTAGCACGGAAGGAAGATGATGGGCTGCGAGAAAGCCCATTCGCATTAATTGGGATGTGAACGAAAAATATACCCAATGCCACTCATGGTCTGGATGTACGCTGACTGCGAGCCGTCAGCCAGTTTGCGGCGCAGACGATTGATGGCCACATGCAGTAGATGGATATCTTGGCCATAGGCTTCACCACACACATGGGCCAACAGGTGTTCATGCGTCAGCACATGGTCCCGCTGAGCGATCAAGCACTCAAGCAGACGAAACTCAATGGGGGTGAGGCGCAGCGGTTGGCCCCGCAAGGCGATGGCATGGGCAGCACGATCAATGGTGAAGTCGCCCACCGTCGTGGCGGTTTCGGGCTTCACCATCAGGGCGCGGCGCAACGCAGCCCGCACACGCGCCTGCAATTCACTCATCGTAAAAGGCTTGGTCAGATAGTCATCCGCCCCCAAGTCCAAGCCATGCACCTTTTCGGCATCCTGGTTGAGCGCTGTCAGAAAGATGATCGGAACGGTCGAAACATCGCGCAGGGCGGCACACGTGGCGAAGCCATCCATTACCGGCATCATGACATCCAGAATGACGAGATCGGGGTGATGGTCGACAAAGAGGTCGATGGCCTGGCGACCATCGGGAGACTGAATGACATTATACTCCATCATCGTTAAGCATTTGGTGATGAGCTTCCGACTGATGGGGTCATCTTCAGCCACAAGGATCGTCGTTTTATGGATGCTCATCAGTGTTCTACCTCCAATCGGCACATATGGGAAATGGGTGTTCTCAGCAGTGGCTCCATCATCGTTCGGCCAGCCAAGTTTTCACGGCTGTCAGAAACGCGAAGTGGTCGATGGGTTTGCTCATATAACCATTGCAACCCGCCTCGCGCGCTTTTTGGTCGTCGCCGGTCATCGCATAGGCGGTGAGGGCGATGATGGGAATTTGGGCCGTTGCTGGGTTCGCCTTGATGGTTCGCGTGACCTCTAAGCCACTGATGCCAGGCAGTTGAATATCCATCAAGATCAAGTGCGGCCGCACCTGTGTGAGCATCTGCAAGGCTTCTGGGCCATCACCCGCCGACTGGACGTCATAGCCAGCGCGCCGAAGCAGCACGCTGGTCATCTTGGTATTCATCGCGTTATCATCAACGATCAAGATAGTTGGCATCGCCTACCCTCCATGGTGTTGGCGCAGAAAGTCGGCGCTCCACCGCCGAATCAATTGCACGATATCGCTCGTTTCCTCATAGCCCCGCGTGACGACGGCATGGGCATCGCGCAGCAGCCGCTGCTGCTCGGCTTGGCTGAGATAGGCGGTGGTCCAGATGATGACTGGCGTCAGCCGCGTGGCGGGGTTGGCCCGCAGCGCCGTCAGAATCTCCCAGCCGTTGATGTTGGGCAGGAACAGATCCAGAATGACGACAGCAGGCGTCGTGTGAGCCAGCAGCGCGAGGACGCCGTGCGTATCGCCGCAACACAGGGGCACAAAGCCCTGACGTATCAGCGAAACCTGCAACAATTTCTGAATGATGGGGCTGTCATCGATGACCAAGATCTTGGAATCTGGTGCCAAGTTTCCCCCGCACTGGACCGCGCGCAACAGTTCATCTTGCTGGGTTGGTTTGATGAAAATGTCCTGTACCTGGCAACCCAGGCACGTGAAGCGCTCTGGCACCATCGTCGCCACCAGCATCGGGATGGCAGCATAGCCTGGCATGGAGCGCACGGCGTGCAAGACCTCATGGCTGTGCATGTCGGAAAGGCGCAGGTCGAGGACGAGCGCGGAAAATTGATGCCGCGCGCAAGCCGCCACGGCATCTTTACCCGTCATCACACTCGTGACATCATAGCCCGCATTGCGCAACCAACGGCTGAGCGATTGCTGATCGTCCATGGCAGCCACCACCACCAATACATGCGGCAGCGCCTCGGGCTCGACAGCTGCCTCACCAAGAGCCAGCGCATCACCTTCCAACTGATGCCGTGGCAGCGAAAAGTGGAAGATGCTGCCAACCGCCAGCGTGCTTTCCACTCCAACCTGCCCGCCCATCGCTTCCACGATTTGCTTCGTCAGCGCCAGCCCAAGGCCCGTGCCCTGGTGCTTTTTTGTTAAACCCCCATCGAGTTGATGAAAGGCCGTGAAGAGCGACGCCAAATCTTCAGGCCGGATGCCAATGCCAGTGTCCACGATCTCCACTTTGAAAAAATCGGGGCCATCCGCTTGCATGCGCAGGGTGATCGCCCCCGCTTCAGGAGTGAATTTGATGGCATTGGAAAGCAGATTGAACAATATCTGCTTCAATTTGCTGATATCTAGATAAACGTCAGTGACGGCGGGATCGAGCACCAGTTGACACTGCAAGCGTTTCTGCGCCAGCAGTGGTTGGATCGCCTCGCGCACCGCATAGAACACCTCATCGAGCTGGATCACCTCGGGAGTGAGGTCGATCTTGCCCGCCTCGACTTTGGCCAAGTCAAGAATGTCATTGATCAGATGCAACAGGTGGCGTGCGCTGGTCAAGATGTCACCCAGATATTCTTGATGCTCGGGGTTGGTGACGCCAAAGTTTTCATCCGTGAGGAGTTCCGTGAATCCAATGATCCCGTTAAGCGGCGTGCGGAGCTCGTGCGACATATTCGCCAGAAACTCACTTTTGAGGCGGGTGGCTTCTTGCATGCGGCCAGCTATGATTTGCGCCTCACGCAGGGCGGCAAAAGCGCGTTGAGTTTGCAGGTGCAGGTAGCGGCGTTCCATCGCCATCGACAGCATATGCCCGATGGAAGTGCCGAGCCGCATCCCGTCCTCGGTCAAGGGATACGTTGCATTATCAACCGCCAATGCGAGCAAACCATAGAGATGATCGTGGCTCATCAGGGGCAGCACCAGAAATTGTTGCGCATCATAGGGATTCGGACGCTCGACAAAAGGGGGGCCAGTCATATCGACGATAATCGGATGCGCCTCGCGCAACTGCTGGGCGAGATCTGGACCAAAGTGGTCATCAAGCGTCACACCATCACGCTGTGTATGCCAATAATCCTGGGCAGTGCTTGACATACCCGAGGTGGCCAACATGTATATCTGCTCGGTCGATTCATCGATCCCGCTGATCGTGACACTGATGCAATGGGTGAGGTGATGAATCAACTCAACCAGTTCAGGAAAAGCTGTTGGCGCGACGATTTTATCTTGCTCATGAACATCCGTATTGATGAGAATTTGGGCAATTTGCACGAGTGCCTGCAATGAAGCGCTCGTGTGGCGTTCCGCGCGCCGCCGCTCGGTGACATCGCGCCAAATGATGACGCCACCAATGATGTCGCATTGGGCGTTACGCATCGGCGCTCCGGTACAACTCAGCTCAACCGAGCGCTCATCGGCGGCTTGCGCGATGATATCAAGAGGAGCATCTTGCGTAATGCGCTCCCCCTGCAAGATCCGCATAATGGGCCACTCTTCGGCTGGCATGGGGTGTCCATTCTCATACGTCAGAGAATAAAAGCTTGGCCATTCGATTTTCGATGGCTTGGGAGGGAGATCGGGCGGGGGGTAAAGGGGGAAGGTGACACTGTTGACCTTGCAAATATGCCCTTCACGATCATACACGAGCACACCATCCGTGATCGAGTCGAAAATGGCTTCAAGTTGCGCCACTTGTGCCTCGTATTGCTCTCTGGCTGCTTCCAAGGCCAGATAGGCCTGCGAGCGATCCAGCCCCACCGCGATGCGGTCGGCGACCAATTCCAGCAATTCCCGATCAGCTTCACAGAAACGACGAAATTGTCGCGTGCTGACATGCAAAACGCCAATCACCCGCTTTTCCAGGCGCAAAGGCACCCCCAACAATGAGCACATTTGCTCGCGCAAAAAGGGGTTCACCACATCGCTGTGCGCGAGATCATCGACGACGATCGTCTGCCCAGTCGCCATGATCTTGCCAGCAATGCCATGCCCAACAGGCACCTGCACCTGATTCACAACGCTTTCCTCAGGCCCAACGACGGTGTGCAAGGTCAGCATGGCACCATCCGGCGTGGGGAGCAAAATGGCGACATTATCGACGACCAGTTCTCGGTGCAAGGTCTGAATCATTTCGCGCAATAAGGTTGCTTGATCAAGATGGCGCAGAATCACCGAAGAGATCGCCTCGAGGGCATGCAACCGCAGCATCATGTCTTGACTACGAATGGTCGCAGACGAAGGTGCCAGCAGCGTGCTATCAAGCTCTGTCATAAAGGTTCTTGCTCCCTGCTTCGTGGTTTCTCATAATTCAGCAAGCCGTGGGATGGTTATCTCTAGCATGAACCCTTCAACAAAACGCGCTATGCACATGTACCCAGTAGCAATGCACAGAGCGCGCAGATGTGTGCCCCCCACCCGAGCTCAGAGCCGCAGCATCTGTGAAATGGAGGCAGCGATGGCTGGTAAATACGCGGGCTTTTGAAAAAAGGCGGCGGCCCCCCGCTCCAGACATTGCTGTTCGTAGCGTTGCCCTGAAAACGAGGTGACAAACATGACGGGAATCTTATAGAGATGCGGCATCGCCCGCAACCGATCGAAGAGGTCGAGGCCGCTGATATCTGGCAAAAGAACGTCGAGCAGAATCGCGGAGGGGGCCGCGAGCGCGGCCCACGCGAGCGCCTCGGTGGCGGTGCCAAACGCATGCACATGGTACCCTTTGCGCCGCAGATAGATGCTCATCATCTTCCGTGACATGGCATAATCTTCCACCATCATGATGTGGACCTCTGGCGGGGGCAGATCGGCACCACGCAACAGGTTCGCCAGGGGCAACAATGGTGCCACAGCATCGACGGTGGATGGCTCAGCCACCTGCATCGCAACGGCTTCTTGCTGGTTTGGGGACAATGTGGGTGCAAACACCACATCGAGGAGTGAACGCATCAGGAATGCTCCTTTGCCGAGAAGAAGGGCAGAACCAGCGGCCAAGAATGCTAGCCCGCCTTCTGAGAATGCTTTTCCTCAAGCCTCACATCTGCTTCCAGCACTATGAGCTATCGACACCCCTTCTCTCAATAATCTCTCAATTGGGGGGTGCTTCTTGCAAACATCTCTCAACAAAGCTTTGCAGCACCAAATCGCGTCGCGATGCTGGGCAGGAAGACGTGCTTCTGTCCCCGCGTTGACGCCTGACGCTTTTTCGCTTACCATGTGGTGAAAGAAGAGGAAGACGCCTATGCTCACGCCCGTCGAACTGTATAAAATGTTGCCAGATGGCTCGCAATGGGGCCGCTGGAGTGGTTTTCACCTGCCCATCGATCCACGCTGTGCCACCGTCTGGACGCCCCTCGGCGTGCCGATGCACTGGCGGCCAAACACTTGGGAAGCCCGAAACCACGCCGTCGCGTTTTTTTGGCCAGAGCGCTGGTATGTCATCCATGCGTTCTATGATGCCTTGGGGGACTTCGCGGGCTGCTATTGCGACATCGTGTTGCCGAATCCGCCCGTGCTTCCCGACGCGCCCGAAATGCGTTATACTGACCTATACATTGATGTGGTGGTGCGCGCGGACCGCAGCGTCTTTACCAAAGACCAGGAAGTATATGCCCGCGCCGAGGCGCTAAACCCTCAGTTGCACGAGGTGCATGCCAGGGCCTTCACGGAATTAGATGCGCTGGCGGCGCATGCGGCGGCATGGTCGGGGCCATTCGCCGCCATCGGCTCACGATTGATCCGCACCGATTGGCAAACGCTCGACCCGGCGAGTGCCGAATATCATGAAGCACGCACCCAGCAGTGGGGCGTGGCATTGGAGTAGTGACGCGCGTGCGACCATCATCCTATGTTGTTGAAAAGCGCAAATATAATAGTGTTCTCTGGGGCCACTATGCGGTCTTTGCCTTGCAACAGACGCCCACGCGCCATACCTTTTGGCAGCCACGAGGCACCTACATTCACCGCAACCAGGGCTGGGCCATGCGGCGCGACCACCTGCAATTCTTTTACCCTGACCGCTGGTATGCCATCTCGGCGAACTATGATGAGCACGGCGATCTGAGCCACTGCTATTGTGACGTGACCATGCCTTGGGTGGCCCCCGCCGCTGGCGCGCACGCCTTCCAATTCATTGATCTCGAAC
>JACDGC010000111.1 GCA_013815535.1 Ktedonobacterales bacterium | reverse complement strand
CCGAAGCCCTGCTCGGTGCCATCGACTAGCGCCGTGCCACATCGGCTTTTCAGAGGAGGATAACATTTGAGTTATCATCGATTAGGGCAGGTGCCGCCAAAGCGCCACACCCAATTTCGCCAGCCCGATGGCAGCCTTTACACCGAGGAACTCTTTGGGGAAGAGGGCTTCGTGGGGATGGCCTCGCTGCTCTACCATCAGTTCCCCCCCACGCGTGTGTCGGGCTTCAAGAGCCTGGGGCGCATCGAGCATAAAGTGTGGCAGCAAGAGGATCATCGTCACCACCACTTCAAGACGCATCCTTTGCCAAAGGAGGGCGATCCGGTCGGCGGGCGCAAGGTGCTGATGTTCAACAGCGACCTGACCATCGGCCTGGTGCGCCCATCGGAAAAGATGGAGTATTTCTATCGCAATGCCATGGCAGATGAGATGCTCTTCGTGCACAATGGCCAGGGGATGCTGGAAACGACCTTTGGCACCGTGCCCTATGAAGAGGGCGATTACCTCATCATCCCGCGCGGCACGACCTATCGCGTCAGCCCCTTGACGGAGGAGACGCGCATGCTGACGGTGGAAGCTTTTGGCGGCAGCATCTTGCCGCCTAAGCGCTATCGCAACAACTTCGGGCAACTGCTGGAATCGTCGCCCTATTGCGAGCGCGACTTCCGCGTGCCAATGGAATTGCCCCAGCATGAGGAACGCGGCCAATTCGAGGTGCGCATCAAGGTCAACGACGAACTGATGGCATACCAATACGACTTCCACCCGCTGGATGTCGTGGGGTGGGATGGCTATTTGTACCCCTATGCCTTCAACATCCGCGATTTCGAGCCGATCACGTATCGCATCCATGGGCCACCGCCGACGCACCAGACCTTCGAGGCCCCCAACTTCGTCGTGTGCAGCTTCGTGCCGCGCAAGCTGGACTACCATCCCCTGTCGGTGCCCGCGCCTTATGCCCACAGCAACATCGACAGCGACGAGATGATGTATTACGTCAATGGCAACTACAGCGCCCGCAAGAACATCGAGGAAGGGTCCATCACGCTGCATCCGCGTGGCATCGCGCATGGCCCGCAACCCGGCGCGGCGGAAGCCAGCATCGGCAAAGACTACACCGATGAACTTGTGGTGATGGTCGACACGTTTCGCCCGCTGCTCTACACCGAGACCGCTCGCGATCTGGACGACGCGAGCTACCCGATGAGCTGGCTGGGATAACACCCTCATCTCCGTCCCCTCCCCACAAGAGTTGGGGAGGGGTAATTTTGGTAACTGTTGAGGATTCAATGTTTGTTCATATCCGTTACCAAGTAGTGTGTTTTAGTTTCGCGTTTTTTTCTGGCGGTTTTGGTCTTATTCTTCCTGTTCATGCATTCCGCTTGCGTAATCAGGCGCGGCATACGCTTCGATGTTCTTTAGATGAGCTTAAGGGGCTATATGGCACGACAAAAGCGGAAGAAATCTTCACCGAAGCTCAGGAAATATTACGTGTAGGCTTTCTAAGGACACTAGGTATCGGCATACTTTTGTTAGCTATTGCTTCATCACTCCTCTATCTCGCCTGGCTTTGAAGGAAAAGCATCTCCTCTATGAAAAGAGCGACTGTGGCGACGTTTCGCCATTCATCACTCTTTTCGCAGGGGAGAGCGCTCTCTTTGTCTTATTTGGTGGTAGGAGGAATCTTGATGCCGAAACGGGCGGCGAGGATCTGGCCGACCGTGACGGTGGGCTCCTCGTTGTCGGCGGTGGGCTGCTCGGCGGAGCGCGCGACATCGGCGGCAGGCGCGGCGGAGGCCGTCCCCTGGGTGTAGGCAGAGCGGGCCAGGGTGCCACGCGCGGCAGCGAGCGCCGCTGCGGAGCCACGCGGGTGGTCGGCACGCGTCAGTTCGGCCACATCGGCTTGGGGGCGCGAGGGTCGTGGCGCGGCACCTTGCGCCACTTTCACGGCGGGGAACATGTCCGTTTCGGCGATGCTTTTCGGTGCCGTGGAGGCTTTGCCGCTGGCGCGTTTGCGCTCATAGCGGTTCCGCATCGCCGTCACCCGCTGCCGTGTCAGGCCAAACTTCTTGGCGGTGGCGCTGTCGCCATGCTCTTCGGCGTACCACAGGATCTCGCGCTCTTGGGATGGGGTGAGGGTCTCGGCGGGTGGGGGCGCGTCGCTGGGCCGGGCCGTGCCACGCCGCACGGGCAGGTCCATGATGTTCGCGGGGGTTTCGCTGACGCGCGCGGGGGCAAATTCGGGCTTGATCTTCACCCAGTGCGCTTCAACCACAGCGGCATCGTCCTGTTCCTCGGCATCCGAGAATTCGTCATGGCGCAGCGCGGGCAAGGTGGAACTTTCACGCGGAGGCGTCAGGTGGCTCCAGGCGCGCAAAAGTTGGTTGGCAAAGCCAGTGGGCAACGCCGTTTGCTCGGCGGATTCCGCGCTCAGTTCACCGAGTTCCAGTTCACCAATGGCCCGCAACTCGCTGCCCGTGCGCGCAATCAGGTAGACACGCTCACCCGCACGCACTGCGTGCAAGGCATGCTGGGGGGCAAGCTGAATCTCATCCAGTTGCTCAAAGAGTTGGGGCGACTTTTTGCCGCCCTTGGCCACCAACGTCGCGGGGGAAAAGCCCTTGCGTTTCAGTGCGGTCAGCGCCCGCGTCGCCAGATAGATCAGCCCCACCACCAGGCCCAACTTCCAGGTGACATCCAGCATGGTCTGCCACCAGGGCGCGGCGGTGGCCACCCCATCATTCGCCAGCGGATCGCTCAGGTGCAGCGGTGTGGCGGCCTCGCCAGTGGGGATCGGCGTCGCGTGCTTCTTTGGTGGTGACGCGTGGTTGGCAGGGGTCGGCGCGAACCCTGGCGGCGTCGCCAGGGGGGCGCTCACTTGCGTCGGCGCCAGCAGGCGCGACGTGGCGGCCTGGGCAGGCGCTGCCGTGCTGGCAAACACCCCCAGGGTGAGGGCCAGGGCCAGGCTGGGCAAAGTGAGACGCCAGCCAGGGGAACGGCGACCGCCCCCCCACCGCGTGCTCCCTGGCCAGTCGTGTGGTCGCGGGGCCTCTGCCTGCGCTCGCCGCAGGGGGAGGGAGGCCATCTGTTGTGCTTCCATGCTGTGCTTCCTTTCGGCGGGCGCGCATCCCTGCGTCCGCGTGGTCCCGCTTCATTGCATCACAAAGTCGGGGAAGTAGAGATCGAGCAAGTGCAGGTCATCCAACACCTTCGAGAAACGATCGATGATCCGTTTCTTCAAAGTGCTCTTGCCATCCGCAGATTGAAGCTGCGCGGTGGTTTCGCCGCTGAGGATCGTGGTCAAGATGTCATCGAGCACGGTTTGGCGGGCGGTGACTTTTTTGGTCACATCGCCTTGCGCGTCGAGTTCAGGAGAGAACGAGAGCACGATGGTCACTTTCAGATAGCGATTCGCACCTGGATCGGCAAGATTCACCACCCGTGAAGGCATGGTGAAAGTTGGCCCAACCTGAAAGTGCGTGGTCTGCACCACCTTGGTCGTCGTGACGGTCGTGCCTTTGGGGGCCAGCAAAAATAACGTTGCCGCGCCACTCCCCACCACCAACACCAACCCTAACCCACCAAACAACAAAATCTTCTTGATCATTGGACGCTCCTTTTGTGTCTCCGCGTCCTTACGGTTTTGGCGTGGGCGTCACCCCCGCCTGAGCCGCACCACCGCCATACAGAATGACCAGCACTGCCCGTCGGTTGGCTTCGCGGTGTTCACGGCTATCATTGGGCACTATCGGCTGATATTGGCCAAAGCCCACTGCCGAAAGTCGCTTGGGGGGCAGTTGATTGATATCCACCAGAAAACGCACCACGGCCACCGCGCGCGCCGACGAGAGTTCCCAGTTGGTGGGATATTGCGCACTCTCCACTGGGATGTCGTCGGTGTGCCCCTCCACGCGGATGTCGTTGGGGAGCCCCTTGAGGTAGGTTGCCAGCGATCCCAGCAGTTTGATGCCATCGGGCTTGATCTGGTTGGTTCCGTTGTAAAAGAGCAGCGCGCCCGAGATGGTGACGGCGATGCCATCCTTCGTCACCTGCGCCGAGATCTGGTTGGGGTTTGCCGAGATCGACTGACGCACCTGTTCGAGAATATGCTCGATCTGTTGCAAGTTTTGCTGCTCGATCACGTTCAGGCTGCTGCCACCATTGTCGGGCGAGATGGAAACCGGCTGCTGGCCCTGCAACACATTCACGTTGAAGGCCCGCCGCAGCGAGGCCGCCAACGCATTGAACTTTTGCACATCCGTCTTGGACATGGCGAAGAGCATGACGAAGAAGACCATCAACAGGGTGATGAGGTCAGCATAGGTCAGCAGCCAGCGCTCGCCATTTTCTTTGGGGGCGGCTTTCTTTTTGCGTGCCATCGCTCCCTACCCTTTCGGCTCGATCAACTCGGTGATCTTGACGCCGAAGTATTCGTCGATGACCACCACCTCGCCCCGCCCGATCACTTTGTCATTCACCAAGATGTCAACAGGCTCACCAGCCAGTCGCTCTAATTCGATGATGGAACCGCGCCCCAGCGCCAGCACCTGTTGCAGGGTCATGCTGATGCGCCCCAGTTCGATGCTGACGCGCAGTGGCACATCCATCAGCAAGCCGATGCCTGCGTCGGGGGTCACATGGTCCTCGGCGGTGAGGTGGGGCAGCTTCGCCTCGGGGTTGGCCGACGCTGGCGCGGCAGGGGGTGGTGCGGGCGGCGGCACAGGGGCCGCCTTTGGTGGTGGAGCCGATGTGGTGACCTCAATGCCCAATGCCGTCAATTCGTCAGCGCTGATCTCGTCGCTGAGCTGCGCCAGGTCACCGATCCCAGGGGGAGCGACGCTGGCCGCCGTGGGCTCAACCGCCGGGGTGGGGCTGGCCACCGCGTCATTGCCGAATTGGGACATCAAGGCGTCGAGTTCGTCACCGCTGATCTCATCGGGATTCTGGTCTGCCATGGGTTATGCCGCCTTCTCGGCAGCGCGATCCCCGTCGCCCTCAGCGGCTGCGCCCTTCGTGTTCTTCGCCTTTGCCACCATACCCTCCAATTTTTGCCGCACCACACGCGGATTTTCCCCCGACTGCACCGCCATAATTCCTTCGATGGCGATGCTGCGATAAAAGACCTCACTGTGGCTCTTGCGCTTCAGCTTACTGGCCAAGGGCAGCCACAACAGATTCGCCGACAAGACGCCCCACAGGGTGGCGATGAACGCCACCGCGATCTTGGGGCCGAGCGAGTTGGGATCGGATAGGTCGCTGAGCACGTGCACCAGGCCCATGACGGTGCCGATGATGCCCATCGTCGGCGCGAAGCCGCCCATCGCTTCGAGCATGCCAAAGAGCACCTCGTGGCGTTCCCCCAGGCTATCGACCTGATTTTCGAGGATGTTCTTCAGCGTCTCAGCATCGGTGCCATCCACGGCCATCATGATCGCCTGCTTGAGGAACGGATCGGTCACTTCCTGGGCTTCGCTTTCCAACGAGAGCAGACCGTTTTTACGCGCCTTTTCGGCCAGAGCCACGAAACGCTCGATCACCCCATGTTCATCATAGTCCTGCTGTTTAATCGCCACTTGAAAGAGCGTGGGCAGCTTTGTGATGGCGGCCATGGGGTACCCGGTCATGGTGGCCCCGATGGTGCCACCAAAGACGATCAGCATCGCCGAAGGCGCGATGAGGGCGGCAGGTGAGCCGCCCTCCATCAGCAGCGCGACGATGATGGAGCCGAACGCCAATGCCAAGCCCAGCAATGTCGAGAGGTCCATCTCAGCTTAATCCTCCATCCCCTGATCGCGCTCGGCCAGATCGGCAGCCTGGCGTTCTTGCATGCGCTGCACCAGGCTGACGACGCCTGCCGCTGATCGTCCGCCGATTTGGCGATGATACTCCAACATGCGCGCGACGATCTCTTGCGCGGTTTCACGCACCAGGAGCCGCTTGTGGTCGATCAGTGACACCATCGTATCTGGCGTGGTCTCAACGAATTCGATGAATTCGACATTGACATAAAAATGGGTGCCATCAAAACGGGTCAATTCAATCATGCTTCACCCCCCTTATTCCCGGCCAGCCTTGGCTGGAGAAAATCACTTGATGCACAGCGCGGACATTTGCCGGGATTCCATTGCCCGCTCATATTCGTTTCAGTGTATTGACATTGTAGGGATGGGCAGGGGTAAGCGGCTATGGGCGAAAGTCCCCACTTTATGGTGGTCTGGCAGATGAACCCTTCAAGAGTGGGGGGATGGTGCCGATGACGATTGTGACGGACCCGCATGTTGGGGAGATTCATCGCCAGGAGCAACGACCACATGACGACAGCAATGACCAATGCCCAGGCCGCGCTGGCCCGCGCCAAAGCCGCCCGCGCTCAGCAGCAATATCAACAAACCCAGGCACAGACGGTTTCACCAGGGCAACTGGTGGTCATGCTCTATGACGGAGTGGTGCGCTTCAGCCGCCGTGCCCACGCCGCGCTGACCACGCATGACTATGAGACCGCGCACAACGCGCTGTGCCGCGCCCAAGACATCATTGCCGAACTCGATGCCACGCTGGATGACCGCGCGGGGGCGATCTCGACGAACCTGCATCGGATTTATCAATACTGTTTACTGCGACTGGTGGAGGCGAACGTTGAGAAACGCACGGAACCAGTGGATGAGATCATCGCGCATTTCATGGCTCTGGCCGACAGTTGGCGGCAGGCGATTGCCAGCGTCGAGCAAGTGGGTCGGCCAGGCAACGCTGAAAGCGTCGGCATCGAGGTGACGAAGTGACGGAACATTGGGACGCCCACCTCACGGAATTGGAACTGCTGACCGGGGCCATGCAAACCGCGCTGCTCGCGGAGGACATCGCCACCTTCACCGGCTTGGTGCGGGGGCGTGGCCCGCTCATCGATGCCTGCTTGGCAGAGTGGGAGTCGCTCACCGAGGCCGAGCGGGTGGCAGGCGAGGCACGCCTGCGCGCAGTGTTGACCCAAGATGCCTTGCTGGTGGAAGCTGGCGAGACATGGCTGCGTGCCACTCGCAAACGACTGGTGCAGTTGCAAGCTGGCATGCAAGCCACGGCGCGCTATGGGGTGCCGATCCGCTTGCACTGAGCTACCCCACACAGACCGCACGGAGGCACCGCATGAAGGAGCCTCGTTATGGCAAGCAAACATTCCCCGGCGTCTAAACAACCGCGCCGCGCGCGTGGCAGGCAGATGCTGGTGCTGGTGCTGGTCGGTGCCTTGATCCTGGGTGTCGGTGGCGGCGTCGCTTTTATGCGGCTGAATCCGGCGGGGACGCGGGGCGTGCTGGCGTGGTTGGGGCGACCGACAGCGGGGAGCACGCGTGGCACGCTGGTGGCGGCAACGCCGGTGCCGGGCAGCCCCCAAGCGCTGTTTCAGCGCTTCAACGCGGCCATCACCAGCTATCAAGCGCAGCCGATGGATGCCCATAGCAAACTGCGCTTGATCATTCCCAAGATTCATGTCAATGCGCCCATTTTGGAGCGGGGGCTGGTGGACGGCTGGATGGTCGTCGCTCCCGGTGAAGCAGTGACACATTTCATCTATTCGGCCTATCCTGGGGCGATTGGCAACAGTGTGATGTATTCCCACGCGGGAACGATGTTTCGGCATCTTGACAGTCTTGGGGTACATGATACAATCGTGGTCCAGACGCCCAGTGGAACGTCTGCGTACCAAGTACGCGAGTTGCGCATCGTCGCCCCCAACGCGCTCGCTGTGCTCGACAACACGACGACCGCGACGCTGACGCTGTTGACTTGCTATCCCTTTGGGGTAGATTCATCACGGCTGGTCATCATCGCTGATCTCGTGGCATGATGAGGAGGACCCTGCCCATGCAAGCCCTGACCCGCGCCACCTGGAAGGGGAGCGCCCTGCCACTCACTGAAGCTGATCGTCGGCTGGCCCATCTGGTGGATGACCTGTGGGCAGGCTATTTCGCCGATGTGCCGCGCCCCAACGATCTGGTGGTAGGGTTCGCGTTTCCTTGGAAATGGCGGCTCGCACGCATCCGCATGGCGCTGGATGAGCAATGGTCAGAGATCGGCGTCAATCCGTTGCTGCGCCACCCAGCGGTGCCGCATGACATCTACATCGCGGTGCTGGCGCATGAGATTGTGCATTACGCCCAGGGGTTCGGCTCGCCGTTGCCCCGGCAGCAGCGCCACGCGCACGCGCACGGGGCAGTTGACCACGAATTGGCGCGGCGGGGCCTGGGGCACACCGAAGAGGTGCTGGCGACGTGGGGCGAGCACGTGTGGCCTCACCTGCGCGCTGAAGCGTTCACCCAGCATCGCGCCACCAGACGGGCCTTTCGTCAGGCCCCCTTGCAAGATGGGCGAAAATATGCTATAGTGGACGTAAAAGCGGTGCAGACAATCGCCTGGCAAGGCCGCTGAGCGCATCTCCGTCGCACCCCCTCTGTGCAGCGTGCTAATGGCATCAAATGGGTACACGCTGCACACCCATCTTTCACGGCCAGCCATTGTGAGCGTAGCGACCTCCACAAGTGCCATGCGTCGTGCGGATGATCACACCCACCTGAGATTCTGGCCCCATTGCGTGCCAGAGAATGGTTGCGTTCCCCTCCCTTGTGGATGTCGGCTGTTTCCTTATGGCGGCGTCCCGGCGGTTGCGTTCCCACCACCCCATCTCAGCCCATCAACACCTCAACAATTCATCTTTCCACACAGGAGAGGAGTGGGCGGTCGTATGACTTTGACCACGCGCGAACCAGCTTATACCCCCAATGTACGTCCCCGGCATGTGAATATCACGGAGCTTGAGGGAAAGACGCTCGAAGAATTGCGCGATCTGGCGCGCGAACTGGACCTTTCGGGCTATACCTCACTCAAGCGGCAAGACCTCATGTTTCGCCTGTTGCAGGTGCATAGCGAGCAACAAGGCACCATCTTTAGTTCGGGCCTGTTAGAGATCGTCGATGATGGCTTCGGCTTTTTGCGCCAAGAGCGCTTCATGCCTGGCAACATGGACGTCTATGTGTCGCAGTCGCAGATC
>JACDGC010000110.1 GCA_013815535.1 Ktedonobacterales bacterium | reverse complement strand
AGCGGACACAATCCGTTTTAGCCGCCATCTTAGTATCACGCGGTCCTAATCATGCAAACACCCAAAAGCCCCTTTCCGCCCTGGCGCTGCCGGGGCTAGCAAGGTGTGCTATGGGGTGCAGAACGAAGAAAGGAAATCAAGATGCCCAAGGGTCAACCTCTGCCACCACCCAGTCACCGCCAGTTACGGCATTGGGAGGCGGTATGCGTTTATCTCGATAGTCAACCTTTTCGGGCGGTAAAGCATCCCCTGCCCAGCGAGCCGCCCATGTCCGTCAAGCTCTTTAAGCATATGGGCTGCTTTGGCTTGGTGCGGCATTCCAATTGGGATTGCACCTATCGTCTGCATCGCCGCTGGCGGGCGATGCTCAAACGGCTGTGGGATGGCGTGGCCGATGAGGCCCAACCTGAGGATGACACACCAAGGGATGAGACACCCTTCATTGTCGATGCCAACGCGGATACCATCTATGTCAGCCTTTTGGCTCCCGATGTCGAGGATGACGACGAATTGGACAAGCTGCGGCTCCTGCCGGAGCATCTTAATGACCTCTGCCAGCATCTCAAAGAGAAGGCGCAAGAAGAAGATAAAGCCGTGCCTTCGCTCTGGTCGCTCTTTGGCTGTGAATTGATGATGTACAAAGCCGGGGTGGGCACCAAAGGCAACGGCAAGGGCATCTCGTGGTCGTACCTCTTCCGCAACGATTACGTGATGCTCTTGCTGCGCAAGGCTCCCCTTGGGCGGTTGCTTGGCTCGGTGCGCCTCTCGGCGAAGCTGTTGTGGCAGTTCGGCCCCCAGGTGGCGCTCGACGGGGTGCGTCAGATGGTCCGTGAGATGTGGAGCGATGCCCAGGCATTCTATGCCCTCACCTTCCGCCTCTCGCAGTTGCATCTGGCGGTCGATGTCGCCAACTTTGCTCCCTCCCCGGCTGATCTGGATCGGGTGCTGACGCATTCCAAGGTCAAGGCGGTGCATGTCCCTTCGGTGGATGACGAAGGGGCCGATTTCCCTTCCGTTGGCTCGCTGGAAGACTACCTCGATGATGTGCCCGATGACTGGGACGGCTTACCCCTGGATTTCTACCTCGACCATGACGAGATCGCCGATCTCGATGATGCCGATGAAGACGACGAGGAAGAGGAAGACCTGGGCGACGAGCAGCATGCCGACGATGAGGGGGCGACGGTGTATCTCTATGGCAAGCGGGCATCGGGCTTCACCTTCTCCCCCGGCTCGCCGCTCTCAGCGGCTTGGTACAACAAAGAGCTAGAGGAACGCACGTCGGGCAAGGTGTGGATGCGCGAGATCCATCAGGCGGGGGG
This sequence comes from Ktedonobacterales bacterium, assembly GCA_013815535.1. Classification (GTDB taxonomy): domain Bacteria; phylum Chloroflexota; class Ktedonobacteria; order Ktedonobacterales; family JACDGC01; genus JACDGC01. The sequence goes on along the minus strand of JACDGC010000110.1, from coordinate 7,716 downwards.
CTGGCAACCGCATATGTCGCTGTTTCGCGTAGAACTGCGCTTCATGCGGCCCATCATGCGCGAAATGCAGAACACCTTGGGCAAAGAGGCGGGGGCGTGGCTCGATGACCCCTGGCAAGCCATTCAGCATTATCACGATTTTTGGGCGTATGGGGTCGGGTTGCCTCCTGAACACGACTTGGCTCCTGATGTCACCCATCGGGGATGGATGCGCCTCACGCTCCCACAAGTCAACGACAAGACGCGGGGGCGGTGGCCGACCGATCCGGTGTGGCACATCATCCAGCGGGCGGATTTCGGGGCGTACACGCCGCCGCAAGCGTTGTCGCGCAGCAAATTGATTGTGCATGACGCGGTGGCGATTGATGCCGAAATCTATGGGCTGCTGCGGCTGCGGTCGGTGTTGCATGGGCGGCATGAAGAGACGACGCTGACCCTCTCGCAAGAGCTACGGGCGTTTGCGAACGATATGGAGGACTGGGACGAGGTGAAGAATCGCGATTACACCGAAGAGGTGCGCGAAAAGGCGCGGTCCTTGGGGCGAGGCGTCCCGCTGATGCCTTCACAGGTGTTCCCGCCCAAGAAACCGTATCAGCGCAGGCGCAAGCTCGGTGATGCGTAGTTTTCCCTGAAATTCAAGCGACAAGGTGAGCCGCTCGGTATTATACCGGGCGGCTCTTTCTTTGGGGGTGTGGGATGTCAGCAAACAGCACGGAAACAGCCGACCTAACACAACGGTTTTTTACCATCCATGAAGCGGCCCAGATCCTCAAAGTAAGTCAGGATACCGTGCGGCGCATGCAGTTGCGATGCGTCGTCATCACCGAACGAACACGGCGTATTCCGCTGGAAGCACTCAACGAGTTTGCTCAGAAAGGGATGAAACATGAAACGGCGTGGTAATAGTGAGGGTAGTATATCGAAACGTCCTGATGGCCGCTGGATGGGGCAGGTGTCGATGCCAGATGGTAGCCGTCGCACAGCTTATGGAAAGACACGCGCTGCCGTCAAGGTGAAACTTGATGCGATGCTCAATGAAGCTGAGCATGCGGCTCGCCTTGCCCCAGGTCAGGGCTACAGCAATTTGGGCGATTTCCTAGAGGCGTGGTTGCTGGCGGTAGGGCCAAGCGTTAAGCCAAAGACCGCCCAATACTACCGCAACTACATTACTTGGTATACCGCGGATCTCGCTGAAATGACATTGCCGCAAGTCAAGGCGCAACATATCCAAAAGCTCTATGCGCAACTGCTTGCGCGTGGGCTGTCATCATCAACGGTGCATCATCTGCATGCGGTGCTGCACCGCGCCTTTTCATCAGGGGTGAAGCAAGGCGTATTCTTGCAAAATCTCTGCGACTTCGTTGATGCACCACGCATGGCGAAAACCGAGATGAAAACTTTCTCGGCGGAACAAGCGCGCATATTCCTAGAGGCTATCAAGGGGAACCGTTACGAAGCGCTCTTCGCGCTTGCCCTCAGCACAGGCATGCGGCAAGGGGAATTGCTCGCCCTTTCTTGGGATAACGTCGATATCGAGCGGGGGATTATCTACGTCAAGCGAAATCTACAATGGGTCAAGAAGGAAGTCTTCTTTCAGGACCCAAAGACCGAAAAGTCTCGCCGCATGATCTTCATCGGGGCGATGGTGCGGGAATTGTTGGTGGCGCATCGCCAGCAGCAAGCTTTACAGCGGGCGGCAATCGGTGAAGCATGGAACGGAAAGTGGAATCTGCTCTTCACTAATTTAACAGGCGGACCCATGCACCCTAGCCCGCTCGTCCATCATCATTTCGACCCAATTGTAAAGCGAGCGGGTTTACCAGAGATTCGCTTTCACGATCTGCGGCATACCGCTGCTACGCTCCTTTTAGAAGCGGGTATCAATTCCAAGGTGGTGAGCGAGATGCTAGGGCATAGCTCGGTAAGCATCACGCTCTCGCTATACTCCCATGCGACGCCTGCCATGCACTATACTGCTTCCGTGGTGATGGACAAGGTGTTGCGCGGTGAGATCAATCCGCTCGCTTTACCGCCAGGAATGGAATAGTTCATCTGCGCTAATGATGGGAAGTATTGAGCTTCCCATCGCCATCATCAGAGAAACGAGACAAGGGCTAATGACGCCGAGCAACATCCCACCCATCGATCTGAACACGATCAGTCCGTTGACCGAAATCATCATTCGTGGCGGCGATCTTCACCACCCCAGCGCGGTGCAGCTTTTGATGAACGGGTACACTCAATACAGGAATGTCCCCGGCATCTATGGGCTGAGTGTCGTCCTTCATCAAGGGTACAGCCTCGATCAGTTAGCACAGGCGGCGCATTTTCCGAATGGAAGCATCTCATACACCGTTATCGTCAGCATTCGTGCTGCGCTCACGGCCCTCAATATGGGGTATGATATGGTGTTATGGAAGACACCCAGCAATATGTACGCAGACCATCATACCTTGGGCATCACTCGCAATGGCCAAATTGAGACGACGCTGGCGCGCGTCGTGGCAGATGCCTTGACTAAGGCATTCAACGTGGTGCCTAATCTCTATAAGAAGCGCCCTTGATCCATCAAAAGGAGGACCACCTATGCAAGAAGTATTAGCCGATTTCATGAGACTCGACGCATGGGACGGCATGCCAGAGAACGCGATTGCGCTCGCTCCGGTTGATGCTCGTCCCGAACTGGCGGCACTCGAAGGGCAGACGGTCATCCTACGTGATACCGACATCCAAGCACAAGGGCGCATCGTGAGCCAAGACGGATGGTGGTATGGCGTGCTGACCTCACCTATCGAAGATGTCCCCGTGGAAGTAGTGGTACGAGAGGTGGCATAAGTTCACCTTTCATTGGTCCTGAATAAGAGACAGCGTTGAGCGAGCATCAACGCTGTCTCTTTGCTTATCTCACAACAACCCGATAGGGCCAAAATCAAATTGCAGTAAAATTGCAGTAATCCTGCTGCTGAACTTCGGCACGAAAAGAAACGAACCTAGGCCAGTCCTAGGTTCGTGAGGGGAGGCGACACCCAGATTCGAACTGGGGGTGGAGGTGTTGCAGACCTCTGCCTTACCACTTGGCTATGTCGCCCAATATAGAGTCCTTCGTTGTTGTACCACAAATGAGGCCAATAAGTCAAGCGGGGAGTGGCAAACATGGCGATGATAAGATAGCATTCTGATATCAAGTCTATCGTACTTAGTGGTCCATTCGTTAAATGCGGAGAATTTTGGTGACGAAAGCAATACGGCGGTGAAGATGGCGGGGCTGATGACGCCGACGGCGGCCCCAATGAAATGGGTGTTTGTGTTGGTTCCAATAGCGTGTGGCCGCTTCAACCGCGCTGCGCACCTGCTCCTTATCCTCGAAGCGTCCGCCCTTGCGTGCCAGCGAGCGCAGGATTTCCCCCTACGGTTCGATGAGATTGAGATAGGCGGCATACTTCGGCTGGTAGACAAACTCCCAGCGCGGATGGTGGATCTGGAAGAGCAACAGATCGGCGCAGTGATGCATATCCAAGTTGTCCATGATGGCATAGATACGCTCAATTTCGGTTCCAAGTTGAGTATCGACCCAGGCCAAGAAGTCGATGAAGTGGGCTTTGATCCGACGGGGATACCCCTGCGTCCAACACTGGCCGCTGGCAGCATGGAAGGCACCATACACATAGCCTTTGGCGCGTCGTCCATAATCGATCTCTTGCTTTGCTCGTTGGGCCGGACGTAACATTACCTCGATGGCTTCCTGTCCGGGATAACTCTTAGCCGCCACAGGCCCCATCTCATCGATATCCAGGGTGATGCTGTGGTCAGGCGGGGCCGTTCTTAGGGTTTCGATGGCCCCCTTTTTTGCGCGAACTCGGGATCGAGCCGCTCGCCAAACCACGTTTCTTGGTGTCGCCAACGTAAGCCCTCGTCCTGCAAGATCTCGAAGATGCGGGTCTTCTTCATCCGTACGCCCAACTGCTCATGCACATACGTAGCGAGGCGTTCAAAGGTCCAACTCGCATACGGCAAACCGAGGTCGCTGGGCCGAGTGCGTGCTGCATGCAGTACCTGGGCTTTCGCTTCTGGGGTATAGCGCGACGGGGCACCCGAACGCGCCGCATCCTCCAGCCCACCTAATCCCAACTTCAGGAAGCGCTTGAACCACTTGCGTACCATTCCCGGCGCATTGCCGGTCTGCTCGATAATCTCGGGAATGGTCTTGTCTTGGCTCGCCAGCTCGATGATGCGCGCACGTGCGACTAAGCGCATCGCCGCCGTCTGCGAGTGCGCCAACTTGCGAATCACCCGGTTTTCCTCGTCGGTCAGTTCCCGCATCCGTAATGGTCCTCGCATACCGCTCCCTCCCTTCCTGCTCTCTCCCTCCTATTCTAGCATTCTTTTAGCGAATATACCACTTAGCCGAAGCCATCGAAGTGACGGAACGCGATGAGGTCGACACGTTTGTCGCGACAAACTCCCCAGGTCTCCCGCATTATCGCCACACTCGCTGTTTCTTAGGGTGGCGGGTGGCGCAGAACCACGAGACCACTATGGTGCAAGGGGTGGTCCATGAAGCTCCGACCACTGCGCGGTATTATGCGAATGCAAGAGTTGGCTACGGAGGTATGTATTTATCAGGGATTGCACCGCCTAGAGCGTTGATAGTTGCGGCACTTTCTGCACAGCTTCACAGTGCTTCTCGCACTCCCTTGAGGCCTCACATCCTGCCCTGTGTCTACCTAGAATCTTCGGCAACTCGCCAAGCGCCAGCAGCCCCTACTCAATTGCTCGATTCCCCTGCCCATGACTTTTATCACTCCCCTTTGCACATTCATATTGCTTTTTCCAAAGACTTCGTGGTATCCTTTGTGAGGGAAATCTAGCCCCTATAGCTCAGTGGACAGAGCGATGGCCTCCGAAGCCATAGACCGGCGTTCGAGCCGCCGTGGGGGCACTTTGCGTAGGGCTGTCAACGCCTCCGAACCCGCCAAGCGGTACGAGGGTTGGCAGCCTAAACGTGTATTCCAGTTCGGCATGGTCCGCATAGAGCGTAATCCCCCGCACAAAGCGCCGCAGCAACTCTTGCCGCGCATGCGTTTCCCCCGTCAACAACACCGAGCGAATATCCCGCACGTAGCGTTGTACATCCGCATCAGATGAGATCAACGGCTGCATCTGCTTGGCCTCATTACGCAACGCATTGATTTGCGCCACCCTATGAGCGTGCTGTTTATTCGCCCGTTCATACTCATCTTCCAGAACAGGGGATAAACCTTGTTTCTGGATGAGCTTGAGCAATTGCCGCACCGCCGCCTCTTGTTCCGCTGCCTCTTGCTCAGCATGCGCTATTTCCGCATCGAGATGGGGGCGACGTTCATCTAACTGCCGCTGCGCCTCTGTGACTTCGCGCATCACATATTCAGGCGTCAGCGCATGCGAGATAAGTGAATCGACAATAGCCTCTTCTAAGAGCCAGCACGGGACGCGAGGCAGCGTACAATCCTGGCCGCGCTGGCGCAATTTTACCCCACACACGTACCAGGATGTATCAGGGCGTCGCTTATCAACACGCGCCGTCACCGTCACTTTTTGCCCGCCTTGCAGACAATGACCGCATGTGACCAAGCCTGATAGCAGGAAGTGCGAGGCGAGGACACGCGGGCTTGTCGTAGTAAATTCACGCTGCTGACGGTTTACCTGCACGCGCATGAAGTCGTCTAGACTCACATACGGCTCGCAAAAGAAATGGCCGCTTTCCCAATCCGCCGGGTAGCGTTTGCCATGATAGACGAAGACGCCCGCATACATGAGATTGCTAAAGAAAGTCGAGTAATGCTGGTGATTGCTATAAATGCGCGTCGCTTGATGAATCTGCTCATAGCTCGCATTATCGCGCAGCTTCATTTGCCACGCCAGAGCTACGCGCTCGGCGAGCGATTCATCTTTCACCAAACGCAGCCCATAGCGTGCCTCGCCATTGCGCTTGCGGCCAAATACTTCTTTTTCAGTACGATAGCCACGTGGGGCCACACCACCCGGCCAGTACCCTTGCTCTACCGTGAAATTGAGGCCACGCTTGACATCGGCTGACAAATCTTCTAAGAAGCGCTGATTCTTCCAATCAATGAATGCTTCATAGATGGGAGCCATTTCACCCGACGGCACATCGTCGATCTTGCTCACAATGACATAGCCGCGCTTGCGTAGCTCAGCCTTATAAAACTGCGAATCCAATTGGTCGCGGGCGAAGCGCGAGAACGACCAGACCGCAATGCCATCCACAAGTCGCACATCCTGACGCGAGAGCGACATCATCTCTTGGAATTGCTCGCGATCCTCGCGGCTGCCCTCGACCGCCTCATCAATGAACATGCGATCAACGATCCAGCCATTTTGCTCGCACCATTGCAGCATGCCCGATTTCTGGCTGTCAATCGTCTGATTATCACCGGGCGAGTGGCGCAGGTAGCACCAAACATGACTACCAGGAGGCAACTCCCAACGGCGTTGCTGCTCTTTATCGTTCTTCCATTTTTGGGTGAGTTTGTAGCGCGGCATGCTGATCGCCTCCTTGTACAAACACTCTATCACAATGAGCAAAGCCGGGGGATCATCTCTGACTCTGGTTTTCTCCATGTTTTGTCTGAGTATTTTCGGAAGACGCTTGATCATCTTGCCGAAATATGGTTCATTGTTGGAGGAATCACAGAGCCAGAGGAGAAATCTCTATGCCACAAGTCACGGGACTGGGAGGGGCCTTCCTTCGTGCCAGCGATCCGCAGGCTCTTTATGCATGGTATGCCGAGCACCTTGGAGTGACCGCCTCCGAAGGTGGCTTTACTTTTCCCCAGAAGACACAGCGCGCCGTCATCGCGGTCGCCTTCTTTCCGAAAGACGCCGACTACTTCCCTATCAGCCAGCCAGCTATGCTCAACTTTCAGGTTGATGACCTGGATGCCATGCTAGACAAACTCATCGCTGCTGGCGTTTCAGTCGATCCCAAACGCGAAGAGTATGACTACGGTCGCTTTGGGTGGTTCACCGATCCCGAAGGGAATCGGGTAGAATTGTGGCAGCCGAGCTAGATGTGCTTTTCGCTGGCAGCACACCAGAAGGCCTCATGGGCACCCCGCGACCCAGTGAGCGTGCTTTTTCGCGCACCTCCTCTTCATAGTCGCGACCCTTGCGTTCATCGACATCGGCCATTGCTTCCAGAAAGTCTAGCGCCTCATGCAGTAGGTCGATACCCATCTTTTGATGATGCCCATGAATCACCGACCGCAGCTTGAGCAACCCATAAATCTCCGCATCTATCGCCTCTGGGTTATGTACCACCGCTTTCTTCCGCAGCAGCGGCATAGGAGGAGCGTAGGAACCAAAGTCGGCCCGCTGAATGACTTCCCACGCCGGATCGGTCGGCCAGCGCGAGCGATTGGAATCACCCGAGGGGACAGTGAGGCGCATCCAACCGCGATGGGTTACATCCGGGGCATGGTCATGTTCGGGGGGCAAGCCGACGCCATATCCCCAGAAGTCGCCATAGTGCCCGATGGCTTGCCAGGGATCATCGAGCCACGCCCCGGCCTCTTTGCCGAGATAGGTCTGCATTTCGCGCATCACCGGACGCATGAAGCGCAGTTCCACCCGGAAGAGCGGCATATCTGGCGTCCAGCCCCCCGCCTGGCGGACGACGCGCATCCACGACTTGCCCGACAACCGTTCTTCTAATTC
>JACDGC010000109.1 GCA_013815535.1 Ktedonobacterales bacterium | reverse complement strand
AGCCGACACGGCGACCCCCGATCCCGTTGGCGGCGGCAATCCCGCGCCAACGCCGACGGATACGCCGTTTCCGCAACCCACGGCAACGCAGGCGCCCATTCCGCAACCCACCGCGACCACGCGGCCATCGCGGTGACCCTGATGGAGACACTGGCAATCAGCGAACGCTATGCGCGCGTCATGGGCAGCGCGTGCAGCATCCACGTCGCCGCGCCAGCCGTGGAGGGTGCGGCAGCGGAGGCGGCCATCGCGGCGGGGTTCGCCTGGCTGCGCGCGGCGGAGGCGTGCTTGACGCGCTTCGATGCCGCCAGCGAGCTGAGCGCGCTGAATCGCGCGGGCGGCACATGGTTTGCGGCCTCCGCGATGCTCTATGCCGTCACGGAGGCCGCGCTGGCCGCCGCTCATGAAACCGCTGGCCTGTTCGATCCGACGCTGCTGGAACGGCTGGAGATGCTTGGTTATGCCGCCGACTATCGCACGAGCGTGCAAGACGGCACCACCGCGCGCGACGTGCCCGCGCCCCCTGCGACGCAACTGTGGCGAGGGGTGGAACTCGACGCCGCCACGCAGCGCATCCGTCTGCCAGAGGGGGTGCGCCTCGACTTTGGCGGCATCGGCAAGGGCTGGGCCGCCGATGCGGTGCTGGAGCACTGCTTCGCTGCTTTCCCCAACGTGCTGATCGTGCTGGGCGGCGACATGCGCCTACGCGGGGGACCGCTGCCAGGGGGGCTATGGTCCATCGCGGTGGCCGACCCGGTGCAGACCCCGCCCGACGGCCAAGAGGCCCAACTCGCCGTGCTGACCTTGGGCGCGGGGGGCGTCGCAACCTCTGGCGCCACCGAGCATCAGTGGCAACAAGGAACCCTGACGCGTCATCATCTGCTGGACCCACGCACGGGCTTCCCCGCGCATATCTGGCTGGGTCCGGCGACGGCGGGGGATGTGCCCGCGATGGCGACGGTGCTGGCTGAAACAGCCGCCCGCGCTGAGGTGGCGGCCAAGGTGGCGCTGCTGCGCGGCACGCCCGACACGCTGCCAGGAACGGCGGGCATCCTGTTGCGGGGTGATGGCCGCGCCCAGGCATCCACACATCTGACTGAATATTTACACACGCATGGGGGTGGTCAATTATGGTGGCTACGATGATGGGGCATCTGGTCGTGGCAAGCAGCCCGACCCTGTGGTATGTGACACGCACGGCGGCGGTGGCTGGCTATCTGGCGCTGGCCGTCTCGGTGGCGCTCGGGCTGCTGCGGACGCTGGCACGCCGCACCAACGAGCGCCTGTCGTGGACGGTCGATGAAGCGCACCAGTTCCTTTCCATCCTGGCGGTGATCCTGATCGGAGTGCATCTGATCTCGTTGGTTTTCGATGATTTTCAGCCCTTCGCCTGGATCAATCTGCTCGTCCCATTGAATGAACCCTATCGCCCACTCGCGACGAACATCGGCGTCTTCGCGTTCTATGGATTGGTGGCCGTGTCGCTGAGTTCATGGATCAAGCGTGCCATCCCCTATAACCTTTGGCACCTCATCCACTATCTGGGCATCGTCACCTTTGCCCTGGTGACGGTGCATGGCTGGATGACCGGCAGCGACACCAACGAGCCGTTCATGCGCGCCATCTATGGTGCCAGCGCGGGGGCAGTGGCGCTCATCTTCGCGCTGCGCCTCTTCGCCAGCCCACGAGCGACAGGGGCCACTGCCGTACGTTGATCCACCCACAGCGCCCGCCCGCAAGAGAGCCACGAACCATCTTGCGGGCGGGCGTTGTGGCTTGACAGTCGGCGGATAATACGAATGTTCGATTGAGTGACTACCTGCTCCTTCACGTTGAAGCAATTGCAGTAGGCTGCTTGTAAAGTAGGAACGGTTGTAAATGCCCCATCGTGTCTTATTGGTCGACGACGATCGCGACCTCTTACCCAGCATGGCGGCGTTGCTGGAAGAATTGAGCGATTTTAGAGTCATTACGGCAGAAAATGGTGCGCAGGGCCTGGAAAAAGTCTATTCAGACCACCCAGACTGCATCATCATTGACGTGCGTATGCCTCAATTAAATGGCTATCAACTCGTGCAGTCCCTGCGCGGCGACCCGGAAACCGAGCACATCCCCCTCATCATCCTGAGCGCCATGGTTCAGGAGCGCGATCAGTGGATGGGCCTGGCGGTGGGCGTCGATTATTATCTGCTGAAACCAGTGGATGGCTTTGAGTTGATCGCCACCATCCAACGCGCCATTGAGCACACCGAATCAGACCGCCTCGCTCGCCTGCAACAGCTTGCCGAGGATGCCCCGCCCACCCCTTGATTCCCCACAACACGCCTGTGCGCGTTCTGGCATGCCGCCACACCCCACAGACGATATGAGGTCACTAGATGGTTCCCACCGTCCCCGCGCTGCGTTCTGCCGAGCAGCAACTGATCCGTATCTATGACCGTCGGCATCGGCTGCGCCTCACCGTCCAAATCGCGCGCATCTTGCTGGTGCTGCTGGGCGGGCTTTTCGTCGCCGCGTTCTTACCCTATGTGGTGCAGCGCTCGCTCGTCGCCCATCTTGGCCCGCTGGGCATCCTCGCCGCGCTCGAAGTCGTGCTCGCTGGCGGGGTGCTGCTGGGGGCGGCGTTGGCGCGCCACGAACACGCCAACACTGCCAGTGGGGTCGTGATGGTCACCACCACCATCGGCGCGTGTTGCCTGGCCCTCATCGCCAATTTCCTGGTGGCCACCGCCCACGTGAACACCATGGCGGGGCTGCTCTCGCTCATCGTAGCCATCATCGTGGCCGGGCTGATTGGGACGATTGGCTGGATGCTTGCGACCACCATCTTCTTGAATGGCTTCACCATTCTGGCGGTGCTGTGGATTTTGCCCCATATCGCCGCCAGCAACGCGCTCGCCGACCCCGTGCCGCTGCTGGTGATTGAGATCAGCGTGCAATGGCTCTGCGCCACCTTGCTCAGCTATAATCAATTTTATTTTCAGCAAACCATTCACGCCCTCAGCACGACCCAAATTTCTTATGAGCAAGCACAGCAACTGGATGAATTGAAGGACCAGTTCATCAGCAGCGTCAACCACGAACTCCGTAACCCCATCATGGCCATGATGAACTACGTCACCATCTTGCGACAGCGCAACCGCGAAATGGCCCCAGAGCGCCGCGCCTCCTACCTGGATTCGCTGGATGAGACAGGCCGCCGCGTCATCCAACTCATCGGCTCCATTCTCGACACCCGCCAGATCGCCCAACATCCCGAGGATTTCGAGCCAGCGCGCGTGCCGTTGAAAGCAACCTTGGTGGCCGCCTCGCGCCTGTTGGACCCCAACGAAGCACGCATGACCGAGCGCGACCTCTTCATCTCGATCCCTGAGGAACTGACGGTCTGGGGGGATGAGATCTATCTGCAACAGATCTTTACCAATCTGCTTTCCAATGCCGTCAAATATTCGGCAGCCGGAACGGCGATTGAAGTGCAGATGACCCCCTTGGCGCCAAATAAGCGACTGGTGGGAGCCCCCATTGAAATCACCGTGCGTGATTATGGGCTGGGGGTGCCTGCCGCGCAGATTCCCCTGTTGTTCCACCGTTTCGCCCGCTTGCCACGCGACCTCACCTCCAACACCAGTGGCAATGGGCTGGGGCTCTATCTGTGTAAGGTGCTGACCGAGGCGATGGGTGGCCGCATCTGGGTCGAAAGCAGCGGCATCGAGGGCGAAGGTTCCGCTTTTCACCTGACCTTGCCAACCGAAGCCGTTGCCGCGCCCGTCGCCGCTGCGGCCCCCGCTGCGTTGGTGGGCGGGCGGTGGCCAGCGCGGCAGGCCCGCACGGTGCTGGCCGCCGCCGTGGCAGTCGTCGTTGTTGCGGCGGCGATTGTCGTCACCCAGCAGCCAGCCACCGCACCGCCCGTCACAGGCGATCTGCACTTCGTTGATGTCAACGGCGGCACCTCCAACGCCCTGTTGCTGCGCCTCACGGGGCTGGGGGCCGCGCCAAACGGCAACCATTACCAAGGCTGGATCATCGATACGACACAAGAGCAGATCACCCCCCTGGGCGCGCTCATCGCACGAGATGGCAGTTACCAATTGGATCCCAGGAATGCATTGCCCAGCACAAATTTGCTGGCAAATGGCAATGTGGTTGAGGTGACACGCGAAAGCCAGCCCACCACCGCGCCCACCGGACCGATCGTTTTTCGCGGCGTCTTTCCTCCCCTCGCAATGGTGCATGTGCGCCACTTGCTGGTGAGCTTCCCCACAACCCCCGGTGCGGTGGGGCTGCTGGTGGGCCTTTTGCAACAAATGCAGGTGTTGGATCAACAAACGCGGCTGCTCAGCGCGACGAAGCCGGTGGATGGTGCGCTCAATCACTGTGTGATCCTCAGCCAACTGATCCTGATCGAAGGCAAAGCGGCGGCCCCATTACCCACCACCTGTAAAGCGCGCAACATCCCCCAAGGGGATGGATTTGGCTTGCTCGCCGCCGCTGCGGGGGGAACGACAACGGGCGGCTACATCAGGCTCGCCAGCGGGCACGCGGCGCTGGCGCTGCAACAATCAGATGCCCCAGCGACCATGCACGACCATGGGGGCCATGTGGTCAACATCTTGACCGCCATCCAGGCGCAGGTCAGTGCCCTCGACACACAGGTGCGCCAACTGGCCCAGCACTTCGATGCCAGCCAAGTGACGCCTCTGCAAGGGCAGGTGCAAGCGCTGCTGGGTACGCCCATCGGGCCGCCCGACCCCGGTGCCGGACCACCCCCAACGCCCGATGGCGCGGCGAACACGGCCTATGCCGCCTATGGCGAAGGCCAGCAAATGACCGATTTCACCTTCACCTATTCTGACCATTGAGGCACACTGATGCCCCACCATTTGTAGGCGGGGCATCGGTGCGGTTCTTGTGGATGCTGCTTAACCCAGGCGCTTGGTCGGGGTGATGCGAACGGCCTGCGAATATTCGGCAAGCATGCTATCTGGCTTCCAGCCAAGTTGCTGGATCAACGTCGCATATTTTTCCGCATACGCTTCAGTGGGCACCGTGGCCGCAGCGTCGAGCAACTCGGCAGTGCCCTCGAAGACGATGGGATCATCGCCGTTTTTGGTGTCATCCAAGGCCAGCAAGACATTGGCATTCTGACGGATGTTGGTGATTTTCTGGTTCTTCGGTTTGCTAAACATCAAGAACGATGTGCCGTCCCATATGAACCACACGGCGACGCTGTGGGGCCGCCCATCGGGCCGCACGGACGTAAACCAGGCGATGAGGTTTTGCCGCAGCCGCTCATCAATATGGGCCTGCTTGGGGTCGCTCAGATCGAGTTGCATGGGACGCTATCTCCTCTGATAGATTATTTCCTCAGAAAGTCGAGGACGATCTGGGTGAATTGTGCTGGTTGTTCCATATTTGGCAGATGGGCAGTGCCAGCGATGACCACATGTTGCGCGCCCGCGACCCGCGCCGCGAGGATGCCCATGACCTGATGCGTTTCATCAAAGTCGAGGTCGCCCTCGATGACCAAGGTGGGGACGCGAATCTCGCCCAGACGATGGATGGCGGGCGGGTCCAGTGGCTGCGCGGTGGGTGATTCACCCTGATGCGCCGCATAGTTCTCGGCGACCATCTGGCGCATCTTGGCCCGTGGACCCGCCGCCATGCGCCCCTCTGGCTGCGCGGGGCCGTCACCCCACACATGCACTTCTAGGTCGATCAGCGGGGGGTAATCCTTCGCGTTTTCCACGGCTTCGATGCGCTCATTGATGGCGACCTCTTCGGGTAGCGGGGTAATGTCATCATAGCTGATGCCGCTGATGCCCCCCGCGACCGAGATAAGATGCGTCACCATGTCGGGGTGTTCCAGGGTGAAATCGGTGGCGATCTGTCCACCGCGCGACACGCCCATGATGGCGATGCGGCTGATGCCCAGATGGCTCAGCAGGTCCGCGATATCTTGGCGGTTGGAATAAGCGACATCCTGTGAGGTCGTCTTGCCAAACTCGCGCGTGTCATAGCGGATGACGCGAAAGTGCTGGGCAAAGGCGGCCCATTGGTCGTCCCACATGCGGTGGTCGGCAACCCCCGCATGAATCAGCAGCAGCGCTGGGCCAGTCCCCGCCACCTCGTAATATAGCTTGCCGCCATGGATGTCAGCATACCCTGAGGTTGTCGTTGGTTGCACGAGTATTGCTCCCTTCCTATTAACAAACGCCATTAGCGAACGTTTGTCCTCATACCAGTATGTCACACCCATGACGAAGGGCGAATCTCGCGTGAGATCCGCCCTGTCGCGCGTGGTGCAAACTAGATGAGCGCCTTGGTGGAATCAGGATCGAAAGCATGCAGGTGCGTTGGATTGACGGCCAGGGTCACCGCATCACCCGCCTTGGCGCGCAGCGACGGATCGACCCGTGCCAGGATGACGCTGTTGGCGATCTTCACATAGATCAACTGTTCATTGCCGAGGTGTTCCACCACATCGATGGTCCCGTTGATGGTCGAGCCAGCCTTGGATTCGTTCTGGTTGGTGAAATCTTCGGGGCGCAGGCCAATGGTCACTTCACGGTTCTCGAAGCCACTGATGGCATCGGCCACCATGGCGGGCAGCACCAGATATTGATCGCCGATGCTGACGCGCAACGCGCCGTCCTGACGGGCAACCCGCGCATGGTGGAACATATTCATCGACGGCGAGCCGATGAAGGTGGCAACGAACTGGTTGGCGGGGTGGTCATAGAGTTCCTGCGGCGTACCAAGCTGCTGGATGATGCCACCATTGAGGACGACAATGCGGTCGCCCATGGTCATCGCCTCGGTCTGGTCGTGGGTGACGTAGACGAATGTGCGGCGCACGCGCTGGTGCAGGCGGCTGATCTCGGCGCGCGTCTGCACGCGCAGCTTGGCATCCAGGTTCGAGAGCGGCTCATCCATCAAAAAGACTTTCGGCTCACGGACGATGGCGCGGCCCAGGGCGACGCGCTGACGCTGACCACCAGAAAGCTCTTTGGGCTTGCGCTTCAAGAAGGGACTCAGTTCCAGGATGTCGGCGGCCTCATTCACGCGGCGGTCGATATCAGCCTTGGCAGTGTGACGCAGTTTCAGGCCAAACGCCATATTGTCATAGACCGACATGTGGGGATAGAGCGCGTAGTTCTGGAAGACCATCGCGATGTCGCGATCCTTGGGGGGCATGTCATTGACGAGCTTGTCACCGATGTACATGTTGCCCGACGAGATCTCTTCGAGGCCCGCAATCATGCGCAAAATAGTGGTTTTGCCACAGCCAGAAGGACCAACCAGCACCAGGAACTCTTCATCTTGGATGGTCAGGTTGATGTCTTTGACGACCTCAACCTCGCCGAAGCGCTTGTTAATGTGTTCGAGCCGAACCTCTGCCATTGTCATCCCTTTTCTTGGGCACGTGCCCGTAACGCTCTGCATGGGGGGCAGAGCTAGGCGACCATCCTGGGTCGTGCGTTGCCAAAACAGTTCCCTGGCAACGGTCCATCTGAGAATGAGTATACCAGACAATCGAGGCTCTGTCTAGCTTCAGCGGGAAATACTCGACTTTTTTTTATGGGCCAAGCGGATCATTGCTCACAGGCGTGTGCATAATTATATCTACCCTACCACTCCACCCCTGAAAGGGCCTATCTGTAATGGATGAAAACCGTGCACTCTTGACGACGCTTATGGACAGCTGGCGCGAACGTCAGCACTACCTCATCATGGCCATCACACCCCTGACGGCGGAGCAACTCACCCTGCGCGCCGCGCCACATCTGCGCTCGGTGGGCATCTTGGTGGCACACCTCATCGCGGCGCGGGCGGAATGGTTTCACGACACGCTGGGGGTGGGCGACACCGCCTTTGCCGCGCTCAAGACCTGGGACCAAGAGCCAGAGCGTGACGCCGCCACCCTCGTCAGTGCCCTAGAAATGAGTTTGACGGTGATCGAAAGCGCTATCACGAATTGGACGATGGCCGACCTCGCCACCATCGTTTTCGAGACGGAATGGGAAGGCAAACACTACGACCTGCCGCGCCAGTGGGTCATCTGGCACGTGCTGGAACACGACCTCATCGCCGTCGGAGAAATCTCGATCACGCTCGGGTCGCAGGGGTTGCCGGGTATCTCGGTCTAATACACCTGTGCGCGTCGCCCAATCAGGCCACCGTTGCACCCATGTATGCTCCCATGGGATATACTGAGGCCACGGATGTTGCGGAAACACCCGTGTCTCGTCATATCAGATGATGCGGGTTCTGTGGGGGTGGGCGCGATGCAGAGACACAGGGGAACACGGCGTGCCGCGTGGCTGCACTGGCTGGCGGTGCTGGCACTGCCGCTGGTGCTGGCGAGCTGCGGCGCGAACCTGAGCGCGGGTGGGGCAGGCATGGGGCGCGCCACGCTCGACGTGCAGTTGCGCTATGCGCGCTCGGTCGGCGTCCCCGCGAGCATGGTGGACCAACTGGCCGCGCGTGAACGGCACATCGATGGCCAGCGAGGCTGGTTTGGCCTCAGCGACGCTCAGGCAATGCAGGCCTATCAAGCAGTCACGGCGCAAGTGGCGCAGAGTGTCATCGATGCCACCGCCAGCACCTCAGATGCCGCCAACACCGACCTGCATGCACTCACCATCGCGTCGCAGCGCGCCGTCGCGGCGGGCATCATCCCCGCCACCTTCGCCGACCATGTGCAGACGATGCAAAGCGCCTTCGCCAGTGCCCGCCTGCCCAATGATTACCGTGCCATCGATGCCAAGATCGTCGCGGAGCGTCAATTGATCGATGCCATGACGGCGGCGGCGAACCGCATCACGAGTTTCGCGACCACGGTGGAGGGATTGCGCCATGCCGGGTTGCCCGTGACCTTGGAATCCGCCGAACTGGCACAGGCACGCAGCAGCTATGCCACCAACACCACCACTGACGCCTATGCCCGCCTCAGCGCGCAACTCGACGCGGAGACGTTGGGCCTGGTCGCCTCGCAGACGCAGGCCATCCCCTACCTGGGCAGCGCCTTGCTGGATGACCTGCAAACGCGCATTACCACCGCCCAGGGTTTCGGCGAAAACGTGACCTCGGCGCAAAAGGCCCTCAGC
>JACDGC010000108.1 GCA_013815535.1 Ktedonobacterales bacterium | reverse complement strand
TGCCAGCGCGTTCTATTCCCCAGCGGATGCCCGGCTCGTCACGGTCGGCAACACTGAGGACCACTTCGACCGCTTGGCGCAAGCGGACTGGATCGTCGAAGCGGTCTTCGAGCGCCTGGATGTGAAGCAATCCACCTATGAGCCCATCGAAAAGGTCCGCAAAGCCACCAGCATCGTCAGTTCCAATACCTCGGGCATTCCGGCGAAGCAACTGATGGAGGGGCGCGACGCGGGACTGCGCCAGCACTTCTTGATCACGCATTTTTTCAATCCGGTGCGCTTCCTCAAGTTGCTGGAATTGGTGCCAGATGTCGACACGGACCCCGAAGTGGTCGCCTTCATGGGGCAGTTTGGGACGAACGTGCTGGGCAAGGGCACGGTGGTGTGCAAGGATACGCCAGGCTTCATCGCCAATCGGCTGGGCAACTATGGCATGCTGGCGACGCTGCACCGTGTGCTAGATGAGGGCTATGGCTTCGACCAGGCCGACGCCATCCTGGGCGTGCCGATGGGGCGTCCCAAATCCGCCGTCTTCGGCACCGCCGATATCGCGGGCATCGACATCTTGGTGGACGTGGCGGATGGCCTCTATCGCAATCTGCCAGATGATCCCTTCCGCGAGTCCTTCCAATTGCCCGAGTTCGTGCGCACGATGCTGGCGAACAAGTGGCTGGGCAACAAGACGGGCCAAGGCTTCTATCGCCGCACCAAGGGTGCGGGTGGCAAGCGCGACATCGCCGTGCTGGACCCCGCCACGCTGGACTATCGCCCGTCCGAAAAAGTCGCGTTCCCGTCGCTGAGCGCGGCCAAAGAACAGGACGATCCCTTTGAGCGCATCCGCACGGTCATTAATGGCTCGGATCGCGCCAGCAAACTGGCCTGGGAATCGACCGCCGACAGCCTCATCTATGCCGCGACAATTGGCCCTGACATCACGGACGACGTGCGCAACGTCGACAACGCCATGAAGTGGGGCTTCAATAGCGAGGTTGGCCCGTTCGAGACGTGGGATGCCCTTGGTGTGGAGGCCACTGCGCGCCGCATGCAGAGTGAGGGCCGCACCGTGCCACCGTTGGTGCAGATGGTCCTTGGCAACGGCCAGGGGAAGTTCTATGCGGAGGCCCCCGCGCGCAGCTATTTCGACTTCCGCACGAGCAATTATGTGGCACGGCCAGCGACGGATAACCTCATCACCGCCAAGGCGCTGCATGCGGGCAACAAGGTCGTCAAAGAAAACAAATCCGCCTCGCTGCTGGATATGGGCGACGGCATCATGCTGCTGGAGTTCCACACGAAGCTGAACGCGCTAGATGATGACATCTTCAAGCTGCTGCGCGAATCCGTGGAGGAAGCGAAGACGTGGGGCCGCGCCCTGGTCATCGGCAATGACAGTGACACCTTCAGCGCGGGCGCGAATCTGGTGCAGGCCGTCATGGCTAGCAAGATGCGCCAGTGGAAGTTGCTCGAAGGCAAGATCAAAGGCTTCCAGGACGCCAATATGGCGCTGAAATACGCCGACATTCCTGTCGTGGTCGCTCCGGCGGGGCGGGCGCTGGGCGGTGGCTGCGAGATCATCATGCACGGTCACCATGTGCGGGCGGCAGCGGAAGCCTACATCGGTCTGGTGGAGGTCGGCGTGGGTTTGATCCCCGGTGGTGGCGGCTGCAAAGAGATGTTGGCGCGCTGGAGCAAAGGTACGCCCGACAAAGGCCCCTTCGCTGCCGCGCGCCATGCCTTCGAGATCATCGCCGTGGCGACAGTCAGCACCAGTGCTCGCGAAGCGCAGGGGTTGCGTTACCTCACCAAGACCGCTGCCATCAGCTTTGACCGCGAGCGTTTGCTGCTGGATGCCAAAGCGGATGCCATCGCCCTGGCCGAAGCGGCGGCACGCGGCGAGTGGCAGAAACCCACGCCCGCGACCTTCCGCCTGGGCGGCACGGGCGAACGTCTGGTGCTGAAGCAGAACGCGCAAAATCTGCAACTGCAAGGCAAGGTCAGCGAGCACGATGTGCTCGTGGCCGACCAGTTGGCCCGCGTCCTCACCGGGGGCGACTGCCAGCCCACGCAAGAACTGACCGAGCAAGACATCTTGGATCTGGAACGCGAAGCCTTCCTCTTCTTGCTTGGCACGGCCAAGACCCAGGAGCGCATCCAATATACCCTCACCACGGGGCAACCCTTGCGCAACTGACGTGCCCATCATGCGGCGGCGCTTGCTCGCATCCATCCGGGTGTAGGGTAGGCGCCGCCGCATATGCTTGCTACGCGGCTGCTCGGGCAAATCCTCTTGATTCTGGGTAGATATGTCTTGACATAACTGTGGTATCTTGGCTATATTCTGCTCACATGGTAATGCGGTTTAGTCGGTGGCGCAGGGCGGTGACGGGTGAATTGGATGAAGGCACTCCGCGCCATGTGCAACAAGGCGACCCAGCGCATCAATGGCTGATGCGTCGTGGGTTGTTCTCAGACGTGTGAGTGTTTTCATCGAAGGAGATGGATAGTGAACACTGGCCCAGCCACACCCCCAGCGCGCGGGGCGCACAAAGGGCGATTCGTCGTCATCGGCAGCATCATCGCGGTCATCACCTTGGTCAGCACCCTGGCCATGACGCGGGTGGCGCACGCAGCGGGGGGCACGGCCCCCAACGGTCCGGGGGCCTCCTCGAATTGGACGCCATCGAATAACTCCGTCATCGGCACGGCGGCCAACACCACCAGCGATGTCTGGTTCACAGGCTACAATGGCATCCTCGGCGAGATCTTCTACCCCACCAACGCCACCGCCAACACCACCGATCTGCAATTCATGGTGGGCGACAGTGGCCACACGTGGGTGGATCTGGAAAAGACCGACACCACCGCGACCACGGCCCTCTATAACAATCACGCCTTGGCCTGGAACGTTACCAACACAGCGAACAATGGCAAGTATAAAATCGTCAAGACGTTTTATACAGATCCCACGCGCAATTCCGTCATCGAGCAGGTGACGTTCACCGCGCTGACGGGGACGCTTTCCAACTATTCCCTCTACACGCTCTATAATCCATCGCTGCAAAATGTTGGCAACAACAACACCAGCACGACCCAGACCTTTGGTGGCAAGACTATGCTGGTGACGAACGATTCCGCCAGCAACTATGCCAGCGCGCTCGCCGCCACCACGCCCTTTGTGGCGGGCATGACGAGTTCGGGGTTCGTGGGCCAAAATGACGGCTGGACGGACCTCAAAGGTTCAGCAAATTGTGGCAGTGGCACCTGCCCCGATTACACCATGAGCAACACCTATAGTGCCGCGAACAATGGCAACACAGCGCAGTTGGGGCAGCTCGATCTTTCGAATGGTGGCACGGTCAACACCACCACCGCGACCTCGCTTGCTTTCAATCTGGTGCTGTCATTCGGCCAAAAGAATGGGGCCACCACCGCCACCACCGCCGCTGAAACGGCGCTGAGCGGCACCCTCGGCGACAACTTCACGACGATGCTCAGCACCTATGTGTCGCAGTGGAACACCTTCGACAATGGGTTGAACGTGCCCCCCGCTGTGGGCAGCACGGTCCCCATCCAGCAGGCGCGCCAACAGGAATATTATCTGGCGGCGAACGTGCTGAAGGCTTCGCAAGACAAACAGACGGGCACCTTCGTTGCGGGGCTGGGGACGCCCTGGGGCGACACCAACGGCGACGGAGATAGCGGCTATCACTTGGTGTGGGAGCGCGACCTCTATGAGTTTGCCAGCGCGCTCATCGTGGCCGGTGATTCAGCCGACGCCAAGAAGGCCGCCCAGTGGGCCTTCAATACCCAGCAGCAGGCCGATGGCCACTTCCCGCAAAACAGCTATGTGAATGGCACACAATATTGGCCGGGCATCCAGTTGGATGAACAGGCTTTCCCGCTCATCCTCGCCTGGAAAACTGGGCTGACGGATAGCGCCACCTATACCAATCACATCAAGCCAGCGGTGAACTACATCCTCACGCACGGGCCATCCACTGGCCAAGAGCGCTGGGAAGAGAACAGCGGCTACAGCCCCTCCACCATCGCGGCGGAGATTGCCGGACTGGTGGCCGCCGCCGACATCGCGCGGATCAATGGTGACACCGCCAGCCAGACGCTCTGGAATAACTACGCCGACTATTGGCAGGGGATGGTGCAAAACTGGACCTTCACCACCAATGGCCCCCTGAGCGGTGGCTATTACTTCGAGCGCATCAACACGACCGCCAACCCCAATGACACCAGCCAAGTCACCCTTGGCAACGGTGGTGGCACGTATAACGCGAACGCGGTCGTGGATATGGGCTTCTTGGAATTGGTGCGCCAGGGGGTGATGGCCCCCAACTCGCCCTACATCTCGCTGTCGTTGCCGCCTTCGGACGCGACGCTGAAGCAGACCGTCAATGGCAAAGACTATTGGTATCGCTATAACCATGATGGCTATGGCGAGCATGCCGACGGCTCGAACTACAACGGCACGGGCACGGGGCGGCTGTGGCCGATCTTCTCGGGTGAGCGCGGCGTCTATGATGTCGCTGATGGCATCGCCGCTGATTGGGCGCTGACCGCCCTGACAGCCTCGGAAAATGCCTCGGGGTTCATCCCCGAGCAGGTCTGGGATAGCAGCGCACCCGCTGGTTATACCCCTGGCACTCCCACGAAGTCGATGAACGATCTGAATTGGGCGATGGGCGAGTTCATCACCTTGCTCTTCTCGGTCAACTCCAACACCATCGCGGATGGGGCGTCGGTGGTTTCGACGCGCTATGTGACGGGGGCCTTCCAGCCGCACACGGGCTTCACCATCGACAACAGTGCCGCGCAGGCAAGCCCCGGCAAGGCACTGACGATCTATTATCATGGGACGCTGGATGCCCAGAGCAAGGTCTTCTTGCATTGGGGCGAGAATGGCTGGCACAACGTCCCCGCGACGGACCTCGCCATGGTCAAGCGCGCCGATAACTTCTGGCAAGCGACGATCAGCGTGCCCAACGACGCCACGCAGATCAACATGGCTTTTAACAACGGCGCGGGCACGTGGGACAACAACGGTGGCAGTGACTATGCCATCACCATCGCGGGCAACACCTGCACCTCGGGTACGGTGGTGGCGGCGAAGGGCTGCCCGGTGCATAGCCAGGCGACCACCATCACCTATTCCGGCACGTTGGCCGCTGGTGCCACCAGCCTGACGCTGCATTGGGGCTATAACGCGTGGACGGGTACGACGGATACCCCGATGGTCAAGCAGCCGAATGGCGCATGGCAAGCGACCATCACGTTGCCCGCCACGGCCACGTCGCTCAACACTGCCTATTTCAACCAAAGTAGCACCTGGGATAGCAATGGCGGCAGTAATTACAACTTCACGGTGGCGTGACGCGCGGTCGCGTTGCTGAAGGAGACGGCCCCATTCCAGCATTGCTGGGGTGGGGCCGTCGTGCGAGCGCACAGCCGGTTAAACGGCGGCACGCTTTACATCTGGTGGAGCGATCTGGCATCTGGCATGCGTTCAAGGGAACGCGAACCATCATTACCCCACAAGGAGGCAATCGCAATGAGCGGATTCTTTCATTCTCTTGGGCAGATGCTTGGGCGCATGGTGCGTGCCTTGTTTACGTGGGCCATCGCCGTCGGCGGTTTGGCCACGGCTGGCTTCAGCGTGGCGGCACGCCACCTGCCCACCGCCAGCGAGTGGGTGCTCATCGGCATGCTGACCTTGGCAGCAGGGGCGGTCGGCGTGTTGGGGACGCTGGTGTGGGAACTCTCGCATCTTGGCCAGATCTCGCGTGCCGTGCGTCACCACCAAGATGCCCAACCAACCTATCACCAACCATAGATTCATAGTAATTGTGGATAGCATCCTCCAAAGCAAATCGCATGGATATTCAGCGGGCGGGCGGTTGCACGTTACGATGGTCGGCACTCTGGTGGCAGCGCACGCGCGCCAGCGACGCTGCGCGTCTGCCGCCTTTTCCGCGCCTGAACACTGCGGCGCGCACGCCCCCCCGCGCGGACTGGGCCTTGATGGGCGCTTGCTCACTGCCTCGGACAATGCGCTCGGTGAGGATATGAAAATATGGGGCAAATTAGGCTTCTTAAGCAGAACTGAGGTGAGAGTAACCCTCTATGGCCAAAAAATCAAAGCATGAAGCAACTATACCAAACCCCAAACTCGAACCTTTGCGTGTCTTGGTGGGCGAGTGGAATATGATCGGGACGCATCGCCTCGTCCCAAACACGACCCTGCACGGCCACACTTCCTTTTCATGGTTTGAGGGGGGAGCGTTCTTACTGATGCGCTCAGAGATTGGAGAAGATGTCGGCATTCCAAGTAATATCGCGATTTTCGGCAGCGATGATGTGGCTGACACGTATTCTATGCTCTACTTTGATGCTCGGGGTGTCTCCAGAAAGTTCGAGGTTACCCTGCAAGGCAACACGTGGCACCATTGGAGAAACGCTCCCGGTTTTTCGCAGCGGTTCACGGGCACATTTGCTGACGATGAGCAGACCATCATCGGGCTCTGGGAATTGTCAGAGGATGATGTGACCTGGCAACGCGACCTTGAATTGACCTATACTCGGCTCAAAGAAAACGCACAGGAAGAAAACGCCGCCAGCGAGTGAGGCGTTTACCCCGAACGGGGGATCACTCATGCCATCCCAATCGGCAGGCGTTGCAGGCCGTGGAAGGCCGCGTTGCGCAGATAGGGCGGGTGCGCCTCGCGCAGGTGCAACACGGGGAAACGGCTCAGCAACGCCGTGAAGGCGATCTGGGCTTCGAGCCGCGCCAGGGGTGCCCCCAAGCAGAAGTGGTTGCCAAACGCAAAGGCCAGATGCCGGTTGTCGCGTCGCCCCACATCCAACCGCTCAGGGTCACTGAATTGGGCTGGGTCGCGGTTGGCGGCGGCGATGCTCAACACGACTTCCTGCCCGGCTGCGATCGGTTGCCCGCCGAGTTCCATCTCCGTGGTAGCGAGACGGCTGGTGTATTGAACAGGGCTTTCATAGCGCAAAAACTCTTCAACGGCCAGCGGCATGAGGGTGGCATCCGCGCGCAGGCGCGCCATTTGCTCAGGATGTGTCAGCAGCAGATACAGGCCATTGCCGATGAGGTTGGTGGTGGTTTCGTGGCCAGCCGCCAGCAACAGCACCACGTTGGCAAAGAGTTCGGTTTCATGCAGCATGTCGCCGTGTTCTTCGGCGACGAGTAAGGCGCTCAGCAGATCCTCTTCGTTGCCAGTGCGGCCCTTGATGAGATGGCGCAGATAGTCTGAGACTTCACCCACACTGTTCATCAGGCGCTGGGTGGCCGCTTCATCGGTGGTGCCAAGAAACGCGGCGAAATCATCAGACCAGCGCTTGAAATCCTCGCGGTCCGTGCTCGGAATCCCCAGCATGCCCATGATGACGTTCGTGGGCAGGGGATACGCGAAATCAGCGATGGCGTCCATCTCGCCCTGTGCTGTGGCCTTGGCCAGCAGGTCGTCCACCAGCGTGGTGATGCTGGCGCGCAGCGTCTCGATCATGCGGGGGGTGAAGGCTTTGCTGACCAACCCCCGCAGCCGCGTATGGTCGGGCGGGTCGCGAAAGAGCATCTGATGCGAGACGAACTCGAAGGTGGAACGGAGCGCCTGCAATTCGGGGGGGAATTGGCTGCCATCGGGCATGCGCGCGGCGGAAAAGCGCGCATCGCGCAGGGCCGCGCTCACCGGGGCATACCCATAGGCCACCAACAAGCCGAGATCATGGTCGAAGCCGACGGCATTGGCTGTGCGCAAGCGTTGATACATGGGATAAGGATCAGCAATGGTGGGCATGTCCAGCAAGTAGAAATCGGCAAAAGTGGGGGGATACAGTTCAGACATCACGTGTGCTCCTTCATCCCGAACGTGTGGTTGCTGGGCTTGCGTACAAAAAAAAGGTAGCGGAGGGTGACTCCACTACCCAGAGTTATAGCACGCCGCGCACTATTGCTGTGGTGGTGGCTGCTGCGGGGGAGGGTAGCCACCCTGCTGCGAACCGTAGGGCGTCTGCGGTGGTTGCCCCTGCGGAGGATACATGCCGCCCTGGGGTGGCGCGCCAAAAGTGGGGTAGTTGGCATCTAGCGGCACCTGTGCAGCTTTGTTGCCACGGCCCGCAATGGCCCCCGTTGCAGCCCCCAGACCCGTCGAAATGCCAAGGTATATGAGACCGGCAATACATCCGCCCAAATACGAGAAGGTTTGAATCGCATCACGTGAGATGACTGGTGAAGTCGAAGTACCCGTCCCGGGGGTTGGCTGTGCTGCTTGCACCGTTCCGTACACTTGGGTGATGACACTTTGCCCGGCAGGTGTGTTGACGAAGATGACAGTGCCAATGACCGAGGCAAGGAAGAGCACCGTTCCAGCGACCAATCCGGCTAGCGCACCCGCGCCGCCCGTTTTGCTGGCGAATTTGGGGTTGCGTGCCACCAGAAAGCCCGCCCCGATGCCTACGCCCAATACTACCAGATAGGGTACGATGGGGATTTGCACAAAGTTGAGGATGATTAAGAGGACCGCGCCGATAGCACCCGTAATCAAGCCTGCGGAAAGACGATTCATGGAGAAAATGCTCCTCCCAGAAAGGCGCGTGTCGCGCGCCGATTGTCGCAATGGCAGAGCCAGAGGGCTCTGCTGCTTCCATGATAGCGTATAACGTGCCGTCAATCTATGTCTTCGGCAGGATCTCGCAAAAATTGAGACGGATTCCCATTGCGGCTTATGCGACCGTGATGGTTGCTTCGGTGTGAACCTCGGTGGTGACGGAACTGGCGATGAAACATTCCGCATGGGCGCGTTCGACCAGCGCCTCGGCCAGGGTTGGGTCGGAGCCTGCGGCGATGGTGATGGCGGGGCGCAAGGTGACGCGGGTCATGCGCAGCTTGCCCTCGTGAAACGCCAATTCGCCCTCGCTGGCATCGACATAGCTGACGACCGCCACGCCGCTCCGCGCCGCCATGTGCAGATAGGTCAGCATTTGGCAGGCGGCCAGGGAAGCGGTGAAAAGCTCTTCGGGGTTCAACCGCCCCGCGTCGCCACCAAACTCTGGCGCGGCAGACATGGCAACCTCAGGTCGGTTGGCGAAGGTGACGCGGGTGGCACGGCTGAACGTCTTGGCAT
>JACDGC010000107.1 GCA_013815535.1 Ktedonobacterales bacterium | reverse complement strand
TGGATGATCAGTGCGGCGGTGGATTGCTCGGGCACCAATTGGTATGCGCTGGTGAGATCGACGCCGATGGATTCCGTGACAGGCAGCAAGGCAAAGAGGCGTGTGTGGTCTGCGAGATCAGGGATGGCCGGATAGCCCCAACTATAGCGACGCGGGGCATCCTTCTCTTCGTGCTGGCCGAGCTCGGCTTTGACCTGGGCATTCACATATTCGGCCAGCGCTTCGGCCAACTGCACCCCCAGACCATGCAGGAAGAACGCATCGGTGTATGTACCGCTGGCTTGCAACGCGTCGATCTGCGCGGTGGCGCGCTGCCCCATCGTCACCACCTGGAAGGCGACCACGTCCCGCGTTGGTGCCCCCAGTGGCGCGAAGTAATCCGCCAGGCACAGCCGCTCACCCTCTGGCTGACGGGGGAAGGCGAAACGGGCGATCTCGTGTGATGTATCAGCGGGATCGAAGACGGCCAGCGCGTCGCCATCTGCCGCGCAGGGATAGTAGCCGTAGATGGCGCGTGGCTCCATCGTGCGGTCCAGGCGGGCGCGGCGCACCATCTCCGTCAGCCGTGGCTCGAAGTCCTCTCGGACCAGCCGTGCATATTCCGCGCCGTGGGCCTTGCCACCCCACCGCCCACGAAAGAGTGCATTGCGGTCCAGGTGCGGCAGCAAATCCTCGATGCCGATGCGGTCCAGCACCCTCGGCCCCCAAAACGGCGGCGTGGGGATTTTGGTGGGGAAGCGCGCGGCATCCGTGGCGGGGGCGATGACCTTCTCGCCCTTGGGGGCCGCCTTGGCGCGTGCCACTGGCGCGTCGGCTGGCTTTTCCACTGTGCCTGCTTCAGCCACCACCTGCTCATAGAGCGCCGTCTTGCGCGCCGGGTCGACCAATTGATCCATCAGGTCGAGCCCTTCGAAGGCATCCCGGGCATAATACACACCAGAGGGGTAGGGATGGCGTGCGGCATCGGCTTCGTCACCGATCCACAGGATGCGCCGCCCATAGGCCCGGTTGATGGCCGCGCCGCCGATGATGACTGGGAAGTTGAGGCCACGCTTATCTAATTCTTGCACGCACAGGGGCATTTGTTTGCTGGTGCTGACGAGCAAGGCCGACAGGCCGATGGCGTCCGCGCCCACCTCCACCGCTTTATCGATGATCGTGTTGAGCGGCACTTGCTTGCCCAGGTCATATACGGTGTAGCCGTTATTCGAGAGGATGGTGTTGACCAGATTCTTGCCGATGTCGTGCACGTCGCCAAAGACGGTTGCCAGTACGACCTTCCCCTTGGTATAGCCTTCGGTACGCTCTAGGTAGCGTTCGAGGTGCGCGACCGATTTTTTCATCACCTCGGCGGATTGCAGCACGAAGGGGAGGATCAATTCGCCCGCGCCGAAGCGGTCACCCACGTCCTTCATCGCGGGCAGCAACACCGTGTTGAGAACCTCCACAGCGCACTCGCTTCGCGTTGCGGCATCCGCTGCATCGAGCCGAGCGACCGCATCCGTCCCGCTGCCTCCCTGGGCGTCTTGCTTGTCCGCAGTGCTCCGTCCCGTCCGTTCCTCCACTCGTCGCGCGATGGCTTGATCAATCAACACATCAATGCCATCTTTTTTGCGATGCAAGATCATGTAGTGGATCTTCTCTTCCACGGTCATGCCTTCCATCGGGTCGGCACGCTCCTCGATGGCCTGCGGCGTGCCGTGCTCTTCGTAATAGGCGATGAAGCGTGGCAAGGCATCGGGGTCGGTGTTGAGGATCAGGTCGTCGCACACTTTGCGCGCGTCGGCATCGATCTCGGCATAGGGGGTGATGTGCGCGGGGTTGACGATGGCCAGGTCTAGCCCCGCCGCGACGGCGTGATAGAGGAACACGCTGTTCAGCGCGGCGCGTGCGTGGGGCTGCACCCCAAATGAGACATTGCTCACGCCAAAGATGGTCAGCGCGCCGGGAAGCTCGGCCTTGATGCGTCGCAGCGCTTCGAGGGTTTCCACAGCAGAGGTGCGCAGATCTTCTTGCCCGGTCGTGACGGGGAAGGTGAGCGCGTCGAAGATCAGCGCATCGGGCGGCAACCCGTAATCCTGCGTGGCGATGGCATAGATCCGCTGGGCGACGGCGAATTTACGGTCGGCGGTTTTGGCCATGCCCTCTTCATCAATGGTCAGCGCCACCACCGCCGCGCCGTGTTCTTGCGCCAAGGGCAACACCGCCTCGACTTTGCCCAGCCCATTTTCCAGATTGATCGAGTTGATGATGGCGCGACCAGGGTAGGTTTCCAACGCGGTCTTGAGGACATCCGGCTCGGTCGAGTCGAAGACGAGCGGTGCCTCCACCCCCATCGAGAGCGCTTTGACGGCCTGGCGCATCTGGTTGGCTTCGTCGCCGCGTTCCGTCAGCGCCACCTGCACGTCCAGCGTGTGGGCACCCCATTCCACTTGGTCGCGGGCCACCACGACGAGGGCATCATAATCATCGCGCATCAGCGCCTGCTTGATCTTGCGACTGCCCTGGGCGTTGACGCGCTCACCGACGATGAGCGGGCGTGGATTCTGGTGCAGATCGGTCGCGCGCATGCCACTGGCCACGAAGGGCACCGTCAGGTCCTGGCGCTCGCGCACCCGCCGCTGGGGCCACTGGCGCTGATCCGGTGGCAGCGCCGCCACCGCCGCGACGATGGCCCGCATATGCTCCGGTGTGGTGCCACAGCAACCACCGATGATGTTGACCCCCAGGTCGCCCACGAAGCTTGCCAGTGCCTGGGCCATGGGCGCTGGCTCCAATGGATAGACGGCCTGCCCATTCACGTTCAGCGGCAAACCCGCGTTGGGGATGGTGGAGATCGGCAGCGGACAAAATTCGCTGAGATACTGCACTGGCACCCGCATATGTTGCGGCCCGGTCGAGCAGTTCAGCCCGACGATGTCAACGCCCAGGTGCGTGAGGATGCTCATGGCGGCGGCGATGTCGGTGCCCAGCAGCATGCGCCCACTGGTGTCGAGCGACACCTGCGCTTGAATGGGTCGCCAGATCCCGGTATCCGCCCAGGCGCGTTTGATGCCAGTGATGGCCGCACGCACTTCCAGGATGTCTTGGTTGGTTTCCAACAGCAACACATCCACCCCGCCCTCGATCAGCGCGCGGGCCTGCTCACGGTAGATTTCGGCCAGTTCCGCATAGGTGATGTTGCTGAGGACGGGGTCGTTGCCCGAGGGCAGCATCCCGGTTGGCCCCATGGCGCCCGCGACGAAACGCGGCTGCGTGGCGGTGCTCATGCGGTCCGCGACGGCGCGGGCGATGCGCGCCGCCGTCTGGTTGATCTCGTGGGTCTGGGTGCCTAAGTGATAGTCATCCAACTTGAGGCGGCTGGCGGTGAAGGTGTTCGTTTCCACCACGTCTACCCCTGCGTCGAAGTACGCCGCATGAATATCGGTGATGACATCGGGACGCGAGAGGTTCAGTGCTTCGGGGCAGCCGTCCAACGCCGCGCCACCATAGTCGTCGGGGGTGAGGTCCAGGCGTTGCAGGGTGGTGCCCATCGCGCCATCATAGATGATCACCCGTTGTGCCACGGCGTCGAGAAAAGCGGAATCGTGCATGCTCGTGTCTCTCGTTTCCCCAGATATCGTTTGCCTGTATTATAGCGCATCATGGGGATTCGACCAACGGCGTGGGATTACGGCTGGCACAGCCACATCCGCTGCCGCCATGCCCAGAGGAGTGTGACCACGCTGATGGCGACCGTGGCGATGTTGATGAGCATCTCGGTGCTGACCGCGCCGGGATTCTGCGCCCACAGCGTGTAGATGCCGTTCTCGATGTCAAAGAGGATGTCCATCCCACCCAGATACATCCCTGCACTGCCCGCCATGAAGAGCCAGGGGAGCGCGCTCGACTGCGCACGGAAAAGCTGGATGGACGCGATGAGTGCGGTGAGCGACAGCCAGCCATCTGCGACGGGAAAAGCATTCTCGAAGTGCAGGTAACTGACATCTTTGGGCAGCACTGCCAGGGCATCGCGTCCGCCGGGGAGCATGAACCACATCATCCAATAGGCCATAGTGACGCCCGTGACGAGCATCATGACCCACGCCAGGGTTTTGCTACCGCGCGGGGTGGGGGTTGCCTGGGCCGTTGTTGCGCGGGAAACGGAGGATTCCACCATAGCCCTGACTCCTGATCTGAAGAGATGCGAGCATGGCGCAGCGGATGCCAACGCGCAGACCCACTCACGGGCCTGCTTTGCAGCGGAGGGTTATGCGCGCTGCTCTTGAGCCCCAGTCTACATGCTCTGGCAATAGGTGGGTATTGAGGAATCTAAATGGCGCGCATCCGATTGTTCTTGGGGTTGTGTTCAACCTCGGCGAGCCCTAAGGTTTCCATGAGGGGTGGGATGTACATGGCAAAGCGGCCACGCAGCCCCTTTTTCAGGCCATACCAGCCGCCGATGGGGTTCTCAGGGGAGCGTCCCCAGGCTTCGACCGTGCCTTCTTTGGCGGGTTTCTGCTCATCGGCGCTGCCCAGTTCCATCCAGTCACCATGTTGTTTGAGCATGGCGTGCAGGTCTTCCAGGCAGCGGAGGTCATAGTGGAGGATGGTGGTTCCCACGGTACACACCAGGATGGGCGGCGTGCGTGTTTCATCTTTGTAAATCGTATATTCGGCGGTGAGGGGTGGGGTTTTGAGCTGCCAGGGATGGTCCTTGGTTCCCTGCTCTGATGCCATTTGGGCCTCCAACAGTTGATGTGGTGGGGTTTTGTCGTGCTTCACCACTCCAGTATATAGCTGACAATATGTGACATCATCTGTCATGAATACGGCGAACATTCGCTGCGCTGGTCGAAGGCTCAGTCAAGCCGCCATGGTTGGGGAAACAGGATGTCGTGCTTCCCCAACCAGCTTTCGGGTCATCAAGCGCCCGAGGTGACGTCGTTGGCCGCCGCGCCATCGGCAGCTTGATCAAGCGGGAGGCGCGTGGCCGCCTGGTCAGGGTTGGCTGCGGTGGGTGATTGTTGCGTGGTGGCATCATCAAATGTGCCAGTCGCCACCATCAGGCGATCGAGGATGGCCCCGGCTTCGTTGATGGCTCCTTGCAGATGCGTGGTGCCGCCGGGCAACTGCTGCGCGAAGGCCGTCAATGCTTGCTGGATTTGCTCCGCCGCGACTTGACGGATGATGACAACCTGATGGCGATTCATCCCAGTTGGCTGGTCGTGTTGCACGGAATCTTGCATGGTTGGTCTCCTTTGGTGTGGTGCTGACGGTTCTTCCCCGCAAAATTGCTGCTAGTTTCATGGCCTTTCTCATGCATTGTGGTGCGGCACGTCATGCGAAAAGACAGCGGACCGCCCAAAAGGCCCCTTCTGCCACAGGTTCTCGATAGCCGTGGCGCTGGACGCGGGTGTTGCCGCCCCACCTGCATGGGCCGTTCGAGTTCCTCTCGCCGCGCCAGGCGCTCAGCGGTCATCTTAATGCGCTTGGCCCGAGTTGGGGGCGACTTGCAGCGCCGATTCATCCACCACCTCGAAGGCCGACCCCGGAACCGTCTTGAGTTGATTGAGGATGTCATCATTCCATCGCCGATCCGCTGCCCCAGAGATGTACCAGTTGCTTCCATTATCCGCCACGATCATCCCATAGCGTTGCAGAGCGGCCAAAATGACCTGATCTTGCGACGGAAAGTTGGTGATCACGAAACTTGCCTTCAACCGCAGGCGCAAGCCCATGGGGGGGAATGCGCTGCCACTGGTTCCCGCCTGATGGCGGGCGGGCCAAATGAACGTGTTTTGCGTGTGCGCGACGGTGAAGCGTAGCGCATGGCGGATGGCCCCACTGGCGACCTCATCATAGCGCACCAATCCTGGCAAGATCGGCAGTCCTGCGGCGTCTGCCGAGGTCCAGGTCGCGGGACGCAGCGCGTTGGAGGTGAGCTGCCAACGTGCGCCACTGCCAGCGTGCCAACTGCCATCCGCTTGAGGATAGGCCCCATAGAGTTCATATAAGGTGCAGGTGTCGCTGGCCAGCACCAGCACGTGGCGGTCCCCGCTGCTGGTGGCCCCCCCTTCGATGGGGGCGTTGGGGGGGATGGGATACGGCCCCGGGTCGCTCTCGTCGGCATAGTCGAAGCGCACGGGAACCAGCGCTTGCCGCTGCACCACGACATAGGGGATGCCATAAGTGGGGTTGCTGCCAAAGTCGGGGTGCAGATGGCCACTCAGGCCAATGCTTGCGAGATATTGGCTGGAATGGGGGTCCACGGGCAGGGATGCAATGGCGCGATTCCAGATGTTGTCGGCGGGAAAGATCGGGCAAGACCGCAACGTTGGGGCGGGCGTGGCGGTGCGCGGCGCCCCCGTGGGCGCGGGGGCGACCGTGGCGACTGGTGTGGTCGCGGGGGCTGGGCTCGCCCCAGTGGGCAGGGTCGGCGTCAGCGTGGTGCCCTCGTGTGTCGTCGGGCCACCACAGGCGGTGATGATGAGTGCCAGCCAGAGGATGAGATAGTGCCAGCGCTGCATGCCTCGCTCCTTGGTCGCTTTCCATGCGTGCCGCGCTTTCACGAAAAAGGGATGGGGCTAGGCACCGGATGGTGAAGAGACTGCTGCCAGGATAGAAACTCCTCCAGGCTTTTCATCCGTTGCATGCCAGGGCCAGCGAGACACCGCTATGCCCGCGCAGACGCATCCCCATTATGGTGCCGTTCCCCTTTTTTGGCAATCCCTTCGGGCATGGCTGTGGTCTGTCAGCATGTGCATGCGGTCGTGCCGCCATGGCTGCGCGAAACGGCGGAGCCACCGTCGCATCCGGTTCTGCGTGCCCCAATGTGCTAGGCTATTGAAAGGGTGCCGCGCCAAGGGGAGGATTGTATGGGGAGTGAGGCCGAACAATTACGCCGCCGCAACCAGGAACTTTCGATCCTGAATGCCATCGCGGAGGCGCTGAACCGCTCGGTAGAGATCGAAGAGGCCCTGGGGGCGACGCTGGCGCGTGTGGCGGAATTGCTGGGACTCCGCACGGGCTGGGTGTGGCTGCTGCGTGAAGGCAGCGGACGGTCCTATCTGGCGGCGTCGCTCAACCTGCCGCCCGCGTTGGTGAACAATCCCCGCCGGATGGAGGGCTGGTGCTATTGCCTGGATACCTTTCGCACCGGCGATCTCGCTGGGGCCGCGAACGTCAACGTCGTCACCTGCACGCGCCTGAAAGACTTGGTGGATGACACCGACGGTTTGCGCTATCACGCCAGCATTCCCTTATATGCCCAGTCGCAAAAGTTGGGCGTGCTCAATGTGGCAAGCCCCGAATGGCGCGAACTTTCGCCCGATGATCTGCAACTGTTGCATACGGTGGGCGATCTGCTCAGCATCGCCATCCAACGGGCGCGGCTCTTTGCCCGCAGCATGCAATTGGGCGCGGTGGAGGAGCGCAACCGCCTGGCCCGCGAGATTCACGACACCCTGGCCCAGGGAATGACGGCGGTGGCCCTGCAATTGGAAACAGTCGATGCGTTGCTGGAAGCTGACGTGCCAGTGCCCCAGGCCCGCGCCGCCTTGGATCGCGCATTGGTGCTGAACCGCGCGAATCTCGAAGAGGCGCGCCGCTCGGTGCTGGATCTGCGGGCGGCCCTGTTGGAGGGGAAATCCTTAGCCCAGGCCATCCGCGCGCTCGCCCGCGATTGGCAAGCCCCGCCGCGCCTCACCGTGGCCATCACCGGGGCGAACCAGCCCTTGCCGCCGCGCATCGAAGTGGGCATCTATCGGATCGTCCAAGAGGCGCTCACGAATACGCTGCGCCATGCCCAGGCGACGCGCGTGAGCATTCGGCTGAGCATCGCGCCCCAGATGGTGCGATGCAGCATCATCGATGACGGCATCGGATTCGATCCGACGCTCTTACCTGCGGGCCACTATGGGCTGATCGGATTGAATGAGCGGGCGCGCTTGCTGGGCGGCACACTGCGGATTGCCAGCCTCCCCAGCACGGGCACGCGCCTGACCGTCACGGTGCCGCTGGGGGGACGCAACAATGATTCGCATCCTGGTCGCTGATGATCACCCCATCGTACGGGATGGGCTGGTTGCCATCCTCAGCACCCAAGCTGATTTCGCCGTCGTTGGCGAAGCGGGGGATGGTGCTGACGCCGTGCAAAAAGTGCTGGCGTTGCAACCCGATATCGTGCTGCTGGATCTGGCGATGCCGCAACTCGATGGCGTGGCCGTCTTGCAGCATCTCGCTGCGGCTGGCTCGCTGGCCCGCGCCATCGTCTTCACCGCGTATGACACAGACGAGCGTATCGTGGGCGCCGTCAAGGCGGGTGCGCAGGGCTATCTGTTGAAGGGCACCCCGCGCGACGAGATCTTTCGGGCCATTCGCATCGTCTATGCGGGCGGTTCGCTTTTGGAGCCGTTGGTGGCTTCTAAGTTATTGCGCCGTGTCAGCCACCCCACCAGCGCGCTCACTGAACTGACGCCACGCGAGCATCAGGTGCTGGGGCTGCTGGCACGCGGCTTCGCCAACAAGGCCATCGCGCGCGAACTGACCATCAGCGAACGCACCGTCAAATTTCATGTCACCGCGCTGATGCGCAAGTTCGGCGCGGGTAACCGTACCGAGGTCGTCACCCTGGCCGCGCAACAGGGCATCCTCCACCTGGCCTCGTCCTGAAAACCTGTCCGATGGTACAGGCCACCGTTGCCCTGTTGAACGATGTGGCGCGTGCGCGCGTGCCGGTATGCTCACTATGTCACCCCACGGAAAAGGAAATGGACATATGCAGCAGACACTCCCTTCGACCGCGCTCATCACGGGCGCATCGCGCGGCCTCGGCCTTGCCCTGGCACGCGCTCTGGCGCAGCGCGGCTGGCGCTTGCTGGTGGATGCCCGCGACGCGGCACCCCTGATGCACGTGCGCGATGAATTGTCACGCGCTACCCAGGTGAGTGCGCTGGTGGGCGACATTGCCGATCCCGCCCATCGGCGTGCTCTGGCCCAGGCGGCGCAGGATCTTGGCGAGTTGGCACTGGTGGTCAACAATGCCAGCATCTTGGGGGCCAGCCCCCTCCCGCCCTTACTGGACTATCCCCTCGACACGTTGCACGAGGTCTTCATGGTCAACACCATCGCGCCGCTGGCGTTGCTCCAGGCCCTGCGCCCCACGCTGGCGACCACGGCGCGCATCCTCAACATCACCAGCGATGCAGCGTTGGAGGCCTACCCTGGCTGGGGTG
>JACDGC010000106.1 GCA_013815535.1 Ktedonobacterales bacterium | reverse complement strand
GATGAAGTGACCCAGCGGTTTCGCGAGGGCCTCAATCTGCAAGGAGCCGATTTACGGCAGACGAAGCTCGGCGGGCTGCCACTGGCGCGGGTGAATCTGAGCAATACCCATTTGGAAAAAACGAATTTCAATCAGGCTCATCTTGAGCGGGCAAATTTTGCGCTGAGCCAACTTACGGGGGCCAACTTCACCAAGGCATGGCTGTTTGATGCCAGTTTTCGGCAAGCACACCTGGAAGATGCCTCCTTCACCGAGGCGCAAATGGAAAGCGCGAATCTCTATCAGGCGCAATGTCGCAATGCCTCATTTTATATCGCCCACTTGGAAGGCGCGTATCTGGGTCAAGCCAATTTTGCCCAAGCCACCATTCGGCGCGCCTTTGTCGACGCCGCCACTTCATGGAATGACGCGATTGTGTGGGACGAACAGCACGTCACCGCCAGCCTGGCGGATGTGCGTTGGAATGGGGCGAATCTCGCCACCATTGATTGGTCGCAGGTGCGCATGATTGGCGATGAACGCGAGGCGCATCAGCGCACCGACCGCGACGGCAAACCCAAAACGCGCCAGAAATGGCTGGACAATTATCGGCGGGCGGTGCGCGCCAATCGGCAGTTAGCCGTGGCGTTGCGCTCACAAGGGATGAACGAAGAAGCCGATATGTTTGCCTATCGGGCGCAAGCGTGCCAACGCAAGCTGGCACGGCGGCAGGGGCGGTGGGGCGCATACCTGGGCTCGGCCTTTCTCGATTTTTTGGCGGGGTATGGTT
The DNA here is from genome assembly GCA_013815535.1 of Ktedonobacterales bacterium. Lineage (GTDB taxonomy): Bacteria > Chloroflexota > Ktedonobacteria > Ktedonobacterales > JACDGC01 > JACDGC01. The sequence goes on along the minus strand of JACDGC010000106.1, from coordinate 8,528 downwards.
ACAGGCCGCTCCGCACGCTCTTCGTGTATCTCGTGGTGCTCATCGGCTATGCGGGTGCCTTTTATAGCCAAAGTAATGGGGCCATCTCCCCGCTGGCAGCGATGATCTTCAGCATCACCTCGTTTCATGGGCGCGGGTTCTTCCCCGGCGGGCTTGCGCTGGACGATGGGATCACGGTTGTCGCCGCCACTGAGGCCATCGTTGGATTGGTGATCGAGGTGAGTTTCATCGCGACCTTTACCCAGCGGTTCTTCGCGCGCTAAAGTGAGCAAGGTAGTAGGACATCACCACCTCTTCCATGACATTCTTGACCACGGAACGATGGGAAAGTCCCCGGAGCGGTCGCTGAACCGCTCCATCCCTACCACAGGGAGCCGCATCGGTTGCGGGAATGCACTGGCTGCATGTTTGTTTCAGCCGCGCCAAAGATGCTGGTTGGCACCAGCCGCTTCCTAGATGAGACGCGACGGCACAAATAGCTCTATACAGAGAAGTGATGGGTGTGCCCCATGGCAAGCCATGGACCACCACACCCCCTAGAAGCGATGTTATATGCTGGCTAGGCATCAAAGGAGATGAAAATCGGTGCTCTCTGAATCCGCTGCCACGATTGACTTTGTTTTCTCAGATCAACATGTTGCCCTCAGTGCTCGCCAGTGGTCGCTCTGGCGCTGGTCCATCTTACGCGGGGCGGGCTTCCCCGTCAGCGAAGCGCTGCGGTTGGCCGCGCCAGACTGCGCCGATGCCGCCGAGCGTGTGCTCACCAGCGAAGCGACGGCGCGGGCGATGAAACGCGCGGTGGTCGAACTGCTGAAAGCACGGCGCGCCACTGACGCCGCCAACCGGAACCTGCTGAGCAACACCATTCACGCGCTGCATGCGGGGAAAAGCCCCCCCCGCAGCGCCACCCTGCCCGCTGACATCGCGGCGGAGCTTGCGCGCCTCAGCGAGGCGCAAGCACGCTTGGCCGAAGAGCGCGCCGCGTTTGAGGCGTACTATTCGCAGGAGCTCGAAGCGACGACGGTGGCGCTGCGGGCGATCGTCGCTGGTGAGCCTTTTCGGCAAGCGCTGGCGTGGCAAAACCGCCAAGTGCTCCACACCGCCGTCGCGCAGTTTTTAGAAAAACCCGCCACCACCAGCACCAGCCACTATCGCCAGCATCGGTTGCTGCTGGCAAAATATCTGCAACGCTATGCCCTGAAAAATGATACCATTGGTTTCTTTGGGCCGGTGGGCTGGGCACGTTGGCAATCCGAGGCCCCTGCCGTTGTGTGGGACCCCGGCGAGCAGTTGCTGGAGCGGCGCACAACCTATCTGGAGGGCTGGGGCATCAACGCGCTGAGTCAACGGCTGAGCGCCGCGCCAGCCTACCAAATGTGGGCCAAGCCGCGCCTGTTGCCGCATGTGCGTGTCGAGGGCAATTTTCTCGTGGTGCCGATGGTCAAACCCGTGCCGTTGACGCTGGCCCAGGCCCGCGTGCTTGCCGCGTGCAATGGCACACGCACCGCCCACGCCATCGCACGCTGGGCCACGCAGACGCTTGCCACGAGCGAGGCAGAGGTCTTTGCCTTCCTCACCAAGATGCAGCAGCAGCGACGCATCTTGTGGTCATTCGACGTTCCCATCGAAGATCCCTTCCCAGAGCGGGCTTTGCGCCAGAACCTGCAAGAAATCGGCAATAACGACAGCCGTGCCCTGGCACTCGCCACGCTGAGCCGCCTGGAAAGCGCGCGCGATGCCATCAGCGCGGCGACCGATGCCGCGACGCTGGACCACGCGATTGGGGATCTCGAAGCCACCTTCACGGAGCTCACCGAGCAAGCCTCGACTCGCTCAGCGGGCCGCCTCTATGCTGGCCGCACGGTCGTCTATGAAGATTGTCAGCGAGCTGGTAGCCTGAGCTTGGGCACCGATCTCTTGCACGCCCTTGAGCCCCCGTTGGAGCTTGTGCTCACGAGTGCCCGCTGGCTCTGCCACCAGATTGCGCAGCATTGGCGAGCGACCTGCCGCGAGACCTATGCAAGTCTGGCGTTGCAACAGCCCGTGGTTGATTTTGCCCCATTCTTTTTCCTCATCAATTCGCAGTTGTTCCACGCAGAGCCCCCCCCCTTCGCTCAATTGCAAGCGAACTTTCAGCAAAAATGGGCAGACATCCTTCCAAAGCTGAGCGACCAAAACCACATCGCCATCACGAGTGCGGACATCGCGGCGCGGGTGGCGCAGGCATTTGCCACACCGGATGCCGGCTGGCAAGGGGGGCGCTTTCACAGCCCCGATGTGATGCTGGCGGCACCAGATGTGGCGGCGATCAATCGCGGCGAGTATCAGATCGTCATGGGCGAGATCCATCTAGCATTGAATACGCTTGATGGGGTCGTCTTCACTGAACAGCACCCCCATGTGGAAGAGTTGCATCAAGCGCTGGCCACCGACTTGCCCGCCCCGGTGGTGATGCCGCTGGGCACGGCGGCGCTTCAGCCAGCGACGCGCCTGCACCAATCCTTTGCCTTACCCAAAGACTATCGCCTGGCGACCTCGGTGGAAATTTGTGCCGCGCCCCCCGAGCGGGTCTTACGCATCGCGGATTTGATTGTGCGGGATGAGGGGGGCAGGTTGTTGGTGCAGACACGCGATGGGCGCATCACCTTCGAGTTGCTGGACGTCATCAACGACTATCTGGGGATGGCCGTGGGTGACCTGCTGGCACTGCTGCCCGCCGCTGCGCATACGCCACGGCTGACGATTGACCGGGTGGTGATTGCCCGCGAAGCATGGCGCATGCGGCACGAGGACCTCGACTTCATGAGCGGCCTTGAGCCGGGGGCCAGCTATCTGGCGGTGCGGCGGTGGGCAGACACGCATGGCATGCCCCGCTATCTGTTCTATCGCACCGCGCAGGAACGCAAGCCGTGCTTTCTGGATCTGGCGAGCCCGCTCTATGTCGAACTCTTCCTCAAGGAGGTGCGCGCGGCAGCAAGCGCCACCACGACTGGGCAATATGTCGTCTCGCTGAGCGAGATGTTGCCGACGCCTGAGCACGCCTGGTTGACCGACGCCATGGGCGAACACTACACCTGCGAAATTCGCATCGCCGCCGTCGATAATCACCCCTGAATCGATCGCCACGTGCAGACACATGGCGGGGGTTGCTGGCGTGGCAGCCAAGCGCAGCAAGACCAAGTGCTGTTTGGGGAGGAGTCCGCTGATAGCAGGCCATAGGTCGCGCTGAAAAACCGTATGGCATACGCCCAGAGACGTGATATATGGCTAAGTTCTCCCACGTCTCGGGGCGTATTCGTTAGCGCTCTTGCTGGTTGGCGGAATGCGCCTTGATGAAGGCCATGGCGACCTCGGCGACTTCCTGCCAACCATGGTCAATCACCAATGAATGGCCACGCTGCGGCATTTCGTGAAACTCCGTCACCGATGGATTCTTTTGCTGGTGTTGAAACGATGCATGGGCAATGGCATGGGGAACGGTGTTATCATGCTCACCCGAAACGATCAGCAGTGGGCCTCGGTTGGGATTATGGATATCAACCTGCGCTTCCGTCCAGGGATTGAGATTGGCCGTCGCGGCCTGAAAGAGCGGCACGCCCGAACCGGGAACCGCGAACGTTTCAAAGAGCTCATGCGCTTCACTTTCGTCGACCATGTTCGCGAAGGCAAAACGGAACTGCTCGTAGGTGAGGGGAACGGCACGCGTATAATTGACAGGGTTGGCAAGCACGGGTGACGCCGATTTGAGGGCTGAGAGGGGCAAGGGAAGGACGCCACGAAATGGTGCTGGATCAATCGCGACCGTGACAGTCCCAACCCCTTCGCCAGCTAGCTTCTGGGCGATGAGGCCCCCAAAGGAATGGCCGATGATCGCGGGTTTGCGCGTCAATTGCTGGATGGCTTCTAGATAGTGATTGGTCACTTGCTGGATCCGTTTGTGGGCGAATATCTGTGGGTCATCGTTGGCTTCGGCAACGGTGGCGGGGTCATCGGGCCACCCAGGAGCAAGAGTGGTGAACCCGTGTTGCTCAAACAGGGTGCGCCAGCGATCCCAACTGCTGGCAAGCAGCCACAGCCCATGGACGAATAGCACCGGCTGTAACCCGGCGGCGTTGACGCGATCGATTTCTTGTTGCTCGTGTGTGGTCAGCGCGGTCATGTGATGCTCCTTGGCTTCGTTGGAAGGCTACGGCGTGGACACAGACCAGATGCTGTGGTGTCACGCCGCACCGCAACTCACGCTGGGAGTATCACACGAGGGCGTTACGGCGACGTTATTGGCCCATGCGATGGCGTGGCACAGCCAGATTGCCACTGGCACCCCGATGTGGCGGAAGGCACAGGGGACCGACAACGCAGCGGACCCGCGCTAGCGCTTCTGCTAGAGCGGGTCCGTGAGGTAATGGTGATCAGCGCGTGCTGACAGATTCGCTTTCCAGCGGAACGGCGTTGCTGGGGAGCGCGGGCCGGACGGCCCCAGGCTTGGGCAAGGCAGGGCCAGTGCGGCCTGCGGCTTCCAGGCGTTTGCGGGCTTCGACCCAGGGGGGCAGTTGGCCCTTGGGCGAAGCGCCGATGACGCGGCCCAGCAAGAAGATATAGCCGACCACCATCAACCAGTTGACGATGCCCGTCACCCACAGGGTGTAGGGTTGCGGCACCGCCAGCAAGAGCACGGCAGTGACCAGGATGTTGAAGAGCGTCACGGGGATGAGGATCAGCCAAGCGAATTGCATCAACTGGTCGGCGCGCAGGCGCGGCAGGGTGGAGCGAATCCAAATGAAGACCGATTGCAGCGCGTAGACCTTCACCAGGAACCAGAAGACGCCAATGAAGTTGAAGATGAGATCCGCAACGGAGAAGATGCCACCGGGGTTGGCCGACACGTGGGCGTGCCAGAAAGCGAGGTCCGCGCCTGGGCCAGACCAGCCACCCAGGAAGAGCGCAGTGGCCACGCTGGTGACGATCAACATGTTGCCATATTCACCCAAGAAGAACATGGCCCACTGCATACCCGAATACTCGGTCAGGTAGCCCGCCACCAACTCCGACTCCGCCTCGGGCAGGTCGAAGGGGGCGCGGTTCGTCTCGGCCAAGCCGCAGGTGTAATAGATCAACAGGCCCAGCGGCTGAATCAAAATGAACCAGAGCCACCAGGGATGCTGCTGCGCCGCGATGATGGTGGTGAAGGAGATCGAGCCGATGCCATTATTGGCCAACACACTCGTCAGCATCACCACACCCACCAGCGACAGCACCAGGGGCAGTTCATAGGAGATCATCTGCGCGGCGGAACGCAGGCCGCCGATCAAGGCATATTTGCTGTTGGACCCCCAACCTGCCATGAAGACGCCGATGACATCAAGCGAACTGAGCGCGACGTAGAGGATGACCCCCGTGCCCAGCGCGCTGGTCGTCATGAACGGCGAGAAGGGCAACATGACGAACGCCGTGATGACCGGCGCGAAAAAGATCATGGGGGCCAAGGTGAAGACCGCGTTATCGGTTTCCTTGGACTGCACGATCTCTTTCAGCAACAGTTTCAGCACGTCCAGCGTCGATTGCAGGCTGCCGAAGGGGCCATAATGCATCGGCCCGCGACGATCCTGCATATATGCCATCACTTTGCGCTCGGCATACACCATGATGACGGCATTCGTCATCACCAGCAACAAAAAGAAAAGGATCGTGATGACTAGATGCACGATCTCGAAGCCGATGTTCACTGCCCACTCCTCAAGCTGGCCGACGAAGAAAACCGCTCGTTCGTCGGCCACCACAGCCGTTTTGTTAGCGATCGACCTCGCCCAGCACCAGATCGATGCTGCCGAGGATGGCGACGACATCCCCCATCTTGTGACCACGGATCAGTTCAGGGATGATTTGCAGATTGACGAAGGATGGCCCACGAATCTTAGCGCGATAGGGATATTCGGTGCCATCGCTGATGAGATAGATGCCTTGTTCGCCTTTGCTGCTTTCCAAGGCAAAATACGTTTCACCGCGTGGGGGGCGCAATTCGATGGGCGTGCGCGTTGAAATGGGACCCCCCGGCAGGTTGGCCATGGCGATGCGCGTCAAGCGCACGCTTTCCAGCATCTCATACATGCGCACCATATAGCGGGCGAAGGCGTCGCCGTCTTCGCGGACGACCGTCTGCACCGGAATCTCGCGGTACGCGCCATACGGGCGATTTTGCCGCAGATCCCAGTTCACCCCCGAGGCGCGCAAGATCGGCCCCGTCATGCCATAGGCGACCGCTTGCTGCGGATCGATGTAGCCGACGCCCTGGGTACGCTTCATCACGATCTCGTTGCCCGTGATGAGGGTATTCAGTTCTTGCCAGTTTTTCTCGAAGGTGTTGAGCCACGTTTCCAGACGCTGCAACCAGCCAACGGGGAGGTCGTGCAGCACGCCACCGACGCGCATATAGTTCACATTGAAGCGGCTGCCAGCGACATCCTCGAAGAGTTCCAAGATGCCTTCGCGGTCACGAAAGGCATAGAGCACGGGCGTGAACGCGCCGAGGTCGAGCAGGTAGGTGCCGACGGCAACCAGATGGCTGGCGATGCGTTGCAACTCATTCATGATGAGCCGCAGATATTGGGCGCGGCGTGGCGGCTCGATGCCCATCAGTTGCTCGACCGCCGCCGCGAAGGCATTTTCGTTCAACATCGGCGAAAGGTAATCCGAATTATCCATATAGCGGATGCCCGCCATATAGGTCCGGTTTTCCAGAATCTTCTCGATGCCGCGATGCAGGTAGCCCATGATGGGCGTGCAGTGCGTCACCGTCTCGCCTTCCAGCGACATCACCAAGCGCAACACGCCGTGCGTCGAGGGATGCTGTGGCCCCATGTTGAGGATCATCTCCTCGGTTCGGAAGCCCTCAGCGCCTTCCTCATATCGCGGCGCTTCATTCACCGTTGCCATGACTGGCCCTCTTTCGCGAAATAGGCCGAAGCACGGAAGGTGCAGCAACGCGCGGCAGCCAGCAAGAACGCGTTGCCGCGTTCCTTAGGGCAGCCAGCACGATCTCTGCGCCATCCGTGATTGGCCAGTGTCATTTCTTGTCGTCCTCGGTGGGTTCGCTGCCAGAGCCGCTATAGTCGGGCTGATGCTTCCACGTTTGGGGGGGGAAGCTGCGCCCATGAAACTGCGTGCTGCCAAAGGTGGGCGTGCCGGGGTGCAGGCGCTCTTGATCGCCCTGGCTGAGGTGGCTGGGGATGACACGCTGCGACCCGAGGCCACGCTGACCTTCGCCCGAAACGGCGCGTTGGCCATCAGTGCCGGTCGTCGCGCGGTCATGCACCGCCATGGGCGTGGGCCGGAAGCTCTTGAGCTGCGGGTAGCCCACGAATTCATCATCCAGCAGGATGCGGCGCAGGTCGGGGTGGCCAGCGAAGAGGATGCCCATCATGTCATAGGTTTCGCGCTCGAGCCAGTTGGCGGTGGGCCACACACTCATGACGGAATCGACCATGTTGCTGTCGGTGGGAACGTCCACCTTCATTTCCAGCAGCCAGTTGCGGGCAGTGGCGCGCACATGATAGACCACCTGACGATATTCAACGAGATCGACCCCCGAGATGCAACTGAGCAGGTCGAAGCCCAGGTCGTCATGCAGGCGGGTCGCCACCTCCAATAGGTCGGCGGGAGGCACCTGGAGGGCCGGGATGTCGCCGGGCAACACGCGGGTGGGGATGGCCTGCCCGGCGCTGTCATGCAGCACGCCGAGCGCCACCACCAGCCCGGTGTTGGTGGCCCCACCGGTGCTGCCATTGCCCGAGATAGGCGCCGGAGGCAGGGGCGAGCCTGAGGTTGGTATTAAATCCATTTGGTGACTCCCTTACGCCAGGCGTAGACTAAGCCCAACGCCAACACCAAGATGAAGAACGTGATCTCGACGAAGCCGAACCAGCCGAGATTTTGAAAGATGACTGCCCACGCGATGATGAAAACGATGTCAACATCAAACGCGACAAACAGCAAGGCGAAGATGTAGAAAGCCAACGGATATTGCACCCAGGCCGAGCCGATGGCAACCTCGCCAGATTCATAGGTGACGGTTTTCGCGGGGTAGGCTTTGCGCCGCAGCAGCACCACATTCAGGATGCGCGCGGCGCTGGTGGCCAACACCACAAAGCCAAAGCCAACGATGAAGAACAGTCCTGCGTAAAAATAGCCGAGTGCGGACACGATGGTCCCCTCCGAAGGCAAAGTATCGCAACGCGCCAAGCGCGGCAATGCATATCATCCATCGTTCATTATAGCACGCGTCCCACGCACGGACCAAAGCCATCAGACCATCGTCCGGGGGGCGAAGGGGCAGAGAAGGCCAGCAAGCGCTCCAAAGCAGCGGACATTGCCTGGCGACCCTTGGTATGCTTGAGCAAAGGTGAGCCGTTTCACAAAAATGCGGCGGTTTGCGCTAAAATCAGCGGCTGGCACGTTCTATCAACATCATCTCATCACACTTGCGATGGGCCGCCGCTGCGTGGCACATCGTTGCATTGAAAGAAGCAGTGAAC